>NZ_JAKFZM010000003.1:0-160304 GCF_021654205.1 Leisingera sp. MMG026
AAACCCCCCCCCCCCCCCCGGGGGGCCCCCCCCCCCCCGGGGGGGGGGGGGGGGGCCCCCCTGCTCCAGCCGCGCACGGCAAATTCACCGGTGCGCCTTGCAATCACCGCTTGACCTCGCCCGCCCCATTTCCTAACCACAAACCCATGGCGGGCCTGTAGCTCAACGGTTAGAGCAGAGCGCTCATAACGCTTTGGTTGCAGGTTCGAATCCTGCCGGGCCTACCATCCTCCCCGCCCTGCCTCCGGTTCGGCTGCGCTGTTTCTGACCCTTCCCGATCCACTGATTTGCGTCCGGAAACGGCCGATGCCATTCCAATCCCCGGTCTGGCCAGAAGCTTTTGCTTTTTTCTAACCGCCTGAAGGCTAAAGTGGCCAATGAGCAGGCCGGCTTTATTCATTCCGTTGTGTTTCCAAGCTGTTTTTTGGCATTCGTCCGGCCACTGGACCTGTAGAGGCACGAGAGAACACAATGGCAACCGAAAAACTCACAATCATCAAAGCAGACGTAAAGAACGAGGTGACCAAGGCTGTGAAGCCGAAGTTTGTTCAGCTCGGCAATATGAATTTTGCAGCCACCGTCGAAGTCGACAAGAAAGTGGCTGCCGAACTGGATACCGACGCCCGTTTTGTCGCCAAGCTTTATGATGACGCCACCAAGGAATACAAAAAGCTTCTGGCCGAATGCAGCCTGCGTGTCAGCCAGGCAAACGATCTGGGTTCGGTGCTGCCGCTGACTGAAAAGGAATGCAAAGAGCTGGACGCCGACATCAAGAAGATCTTTGCCAAATACGAAAAGTCGATTGAGCAGGTCGCGACCAAACATTTCGACAAGTGGAAGCAGGCCAACAAGGACCGCAAGAAATACCGGATCAAAGTGGTCAGCGCGATTGTCCTGGGCAGCGCCTGCGCCATCGGCAGCACGGCGTCATTGGCGGCTGGTGCGGTGACCGGCGGCGTGTCGATTGCCGCCAGCATCTACGGTATTGCGCAAAGCATCGTCTCGGTGGCGCGCGCAATTCAAAAGGTGACGTCCGACATCGTCAAGATCCATGGCGAGCTGGAGAAGGCGCTGAAACAGCTGGTGACCTCTTATGAGAAACAGTCCAAGGCCAAGGTTAAGGCCAAGGAGATCGGTAAGGAATTCCTGGCAGATTTTCTGATGATCGAAACCGCGGGCTTCAACCGGGTGGATAAGCATCTGGAGACCTATAAGGCGAAGCTCAAAAACATCGATCTGGAGATAGCGGGCCTCGGCAAGGAGCTGAACAAGCTGCTGGATAAGCAGGGCAAGCTCGACAAGGAGATCGAGAAGAAGCTGGGCAAAATGGCCAAGGACCGGGGCTACAAGAGCAAGAAACTGGACGGGCTGTTTACAGCCATGGAAGCGGCCCGCAAGGCCACGGCCAAGCTGATCAAGGATATCGAGGCTTATCATGTCAGCATCAAACCGGCCGAGAAATTCCGCGACAATGCACAGAAGGCCGTTGATGCCTTGCGCCACAAGGACCCGGTCTGGACCAAATGGGCAATCTGGATCGGCAGCCTGGGCCTTACGACCGCAGTGACCAGCATCGCATCGGGCGGAGAAAACCTGATCAAGGCAGCCTCGGCCATTGAACAGGGTTTCACCGCACTGTCCAAGGAACTTGCCTGAACCTGGCAGCACGCTTGCGGGCCGCTGAAGACAGCGGGCCGCAAGCAGCCTGTCCGGACCAGCCCTGGCAAGATACTGCACCCCCAGCCCCGCCCACGGTCACACCCCGCGCTTGCGATTGAGCCAGGCAGTCAGGCCTGCCGTCTCCGCTGCCGTCAGCGCCCTGTTGACCACACCATAGGCGTAAAGCTTTTGGCTGACCGGCAAATCCCGCAGCCCCGCGGCGATGGTCAGACCGCCGCTGATCAGCACACCGGTTTCATCTGCGCGCCATTCTGTGGCCTGCGTTCCCAGATCCGGCAGCGGTATCGTCAAACGATCGTCAACCAGGTCGTGTGACAGATACCAGGCGCTGCTGGAGGGCTCCTGCATCAGCAGCGGCCTGAAACTGTCCCCTCCCTCCTGCAACGCATGGAGGCCGGGGACATTGCGCACCGAAACATTGCGCACCGATCCTTGGGTCGCGGGTGTGCCCTCGATCCAGAAGTTGCCGCCGGAACCGTCGCCGCGCAGCAGAACCTCAACCGTGCCATTGGTGACCTGCCAGGGGCCAATCCCTGTATCATCCGCACTGGTCCCCACCCTGGCGCGGAAGCCCCCCGACAGAAAGCCGAAGACTTCGTAAGAGACGAGATACCAGTCCCCCACCGTGATCCCGGCCCCATCCTTGTAGACATAGGACGTGCCGGAACCATCACCGGTGCAAGTAAAGCTGCCGTCGCCGTTGTCCGCGAATTTCCTGGTGGTTGAGAACGGTGCCGCGAACAGCTCCGTCCCCTGCCCGCTCAGGCGTTGCGCCAGCGGCCCGGCGCCCGCAGCGGCCATTACACCCTGTGCGCCATCCAGTATCAGCGCCACCGGATCGCCCGGGCCGGCCACCGGCACCCGGCCTTTGATGTCCTGGAACATCCCGCCGGTGCTGGACGGATCCCAATAGCCGCCAAGCGCGCCGGGCGCGGCAAACAAGGCAGCGGGCGTGAACGGGTGCTGTGCAGCCGCCAGACCGGTCAGCCTGGTGGCGGAATGCCCCAGCCCCAGCATCAGTACCACCCAGCCACGGATGCGGTCGTCCCCGTCGCTTCAATACCCGCGGCGGAAAACCCGATGGTTTCACCGGCAGTAACCACATAGGTGATGATTGTGCCCGCCTCATCGCGCAGCACCAGATCCCCCGAGGCCAGCACCCGCAGCACCCGCGGCCGGACCGGCAGGTCGGTGCCGTCCTGCGGCGTGATCACCATGTGATGAGCAGCAGGGCTTTCCAGCCCGCGGCGGTGGTTGGAAAACGGATCAATCTGAGGCATGAGAGCTCTCCCAACAGTGTTTCTTTCCCGGACAAGCTGCCCGGGGCCCGATTGATAGCTGCAAAGAAAGAAGATTGGGAAAAGCAGGCGTGCGCTGCAGGCCGCCGCCGCGCAACACCTGACGGCATTCAGGCGCCCGCCCCGCGCGGCGGCCAGTTCGGTTTAGCGGTCAGCGCGCAATTACGATGTCAGCCTTCAGCCCGCCCAGATCCGTGCTTTCGCCCAGCCGCAATGTGCCGCCATGGGCACGTGCTATGTCCGCCACAATCGCCAGCCCCAGACCAACACCAGACCCGCGGTCCTGGTTGCGGGCCGGATCCAGCCGGGTGAAGGGGCGGATGGCATCGCCGCGCTGGCTGGCTGGGATGCCGGGGCCGTCATCCTCGACCCGGATCCGCATGGAGCGTTCGGTCATCGCCACAGAAACCCGCGCTTGGGAGCCATAGCGCACGGCATTGGATATCAGGTTCTCCACCGCCCGCCGCAGCGGCTGGCGGCGCAGCATCACCTCTCCTTCGCCGGACATCTCTCCCAGCGCCACCTGTTTTTCCTGGCGCTGCCAATCGCTGATGATGGTGCGGACCAGCTCTTGCGGGTCCACCGGCTCCGGTTCGCTTATCGTCGCCCCCCGGGAAAAATCCAGAAATGCGTCCAGCAGTGCCTGCATTTCATCCACGTCGCGCAGCATCGGCGCGGCGTCCTCCTCGTCCAGCATCGCCAGCTCCAGCTTCATCCGCGTCAGCGGCGTGCGCAGATCATGGCTAACCCCCGACAGCATCAGCGTGCGCTGCTCGATCTGGCGCTCCAGCCGGGCCCGCATGTCCAGAAAGGCGCTCCCGGCTGCCCGCACCTCCAGCGCGCCGGCGGGCGAATAGGGCACTGCCCGGCCGCGCCCAAAGGCCTCTGCCGCATTGGCCAGCCGCTTGATCGGGCGCAGCTGGTTGCGCATGTAAAGGAAAGAAATCAGCATCATCAGAAAGCCGAACAACAGCATGGTGACAATCAGCTGATGCGGAGCTGCGGCGGTTACCCGGCGGCGGTCAAAGCTGAGTTCCATCAGCCCATGCGCCGCGCCGAAATAGACCTGCACCCTGCGGTCCGCCGGGAACCGCGCCGCGAGAAACCCCGGAAACGTCTTTTCCAGCTCTTCGCGCACCACCCGGCCCGAAAATTCGATCAGGCTGAACTGATCCTCCGGCAGCGGCGCACCGGGCGGCAGAAACCGCGCCTGCATTTTCAGCGGCTGCAGCAGCGGCCCCATCTGCGCCAATGCGGCCTCCTGATCCGGTGCCGTATCCGCCACCTGGCGCAGCAGCTCGAACTCACGCTGGAGGGTGGCCGTCATCTGCACGGTCACATCCTCCAGGTCGCGTTTGATGAACACGACGGACACCACTATTTGCAATGCCACAATGGGCACCACCAGGATCAAAGCCGCACGGGCATAAAGACTGCGCGGCATATATCGTTTGAGCCATTTGAAGAACATGGGCTAAGCCTATAGGGCGGTTGGATAAGAGGAAAGAGGATCCAGGCGCGCACCGGCCAGGAAAACAGCAGCGGAGCAAGACCATGCAGGCACCGGATGAATTCAACCCGCAGGCAGGCCTGGCCGAGGAGCTGGAGCCAGGCCTGCGCCGCATCCTGGCGCCGAATCCCTCGCCGATGACTTATCGCGGCACCAATACCTATATGATCGGGACCGGCGGCCTGGCCGTCATTGATCCGGGGCCGGACTCTGCGCCGCATCTTGCCGCGATCCTGGCCGCAGTGCAGCCGGGCCAAATGATCACCCACATCATCGTGACCCACAGCCATCTGGACCACTCCCCGCTGTCCCGGGCGCTGGCCCAGGCAACCGGCGCGCCGGTCTATGCCTTTGGCGGTCCCGCAGCCGGGCGCAGCGCAGTCATGTGCCAGCTGGCCGCCGACGGGCTGGCCGGCGGCGGCGAGGGCATCGACAGCGGATTCTCTCCAGACATCATCGTCGGTGACGGCGAAATGATCCGCGGCGACGGCTGGGAACTAGAGGTCATCCACACACCCGGCCACCTTGGCAATCACATTGCGCTGGCTTGGGGCGACGCCTGTTTCACCGCCGATCATGTGATGGGCTGGGCCAGTTCGCTGGTGTCGCCGCCGGATGGCGACCTGACGGAATTCATGGCCTCCTGCCGCCGCCTGCGCCAGCGCGGCTGGCGTGTTTTCCACCCAGGCCACGGCGCCCCGGTCCACGATCCTGCCGGAAGGCTGGACTGGCTGACCGCCCACCGCGAATCCCGCGAGGCCGCAATTCTGGACGCGCTTCAAATTGCGCCGGCTAGCGCAGCCTCTTTGGCCCGGCAGATTTATACCGAGACCCCGCCGGCTTTGCTAAAGGCTGCTGAGCGCAACGTTTTCGCTCACCTTGTTGACCTCACCGGCCGCAAGTTGGCCGCACCGCAAGGCGTCCTTTCCGCCACCGCTGTATTCGAACAGCGCGGCGGTTGATTTTTTTCGAAAAAGTCCTCCGAACCCTCTGGACGCCTGATCCCGAGGGCGCTATACGGCACGGACCGTTCCGGCGTAGCTCAGCGGTAGAGCAGTTGACTGTTAATCAATTGGTCGTAGGTTCGATCCCTACCGCCGGAGCCAAAGAATTCAAGGACTTAGCGATCGCCCGTTAGGTCCTTTTTTCTTTTCAAGCACAGAAAACACTACCCGGATCGGTGACATCGGATCTTTTGTCATCCATTTGCACATGTACGTCCTAACCAACGGCCTGCAAACGCTTTTTCTCCTCCACCGCATATTGAAGGAGAGGCTTGCCCTTTTCCTTAGCTGTGGCAAACACGCATGGTTTCGGCACCTTCGGCAAAGACCTTGGTGGCTACACCTCTGGGCCGCACGAACGTGTTTTTTGACGAATGCTCAGTCATCAGATGCTCCCCCGGCCTCCTGTGGCGTCCCCTGGACTGCTTCGGCATCAATCGTGTCGTGTCGCATAGACCATGTAGTCGGGTGATTGGTCGATGGGATGCGCCGTTAGATCATAGACCAATAATGCGATTTGATCGCCGAGATCAGAGGCGTTCTCGACTTTGAGGTTTGCCGTGCTGTTCAAAACCGTGACTGTGACGGTTGCGGTCGATCCGCCGGTAGAGGCGGAGAACGTCATGGCGTTCCTTTCATGGTGTTGCGCGCCCAAGAGCCAAGCCAGTCGAACCCGCCTTGAGTTTAATCTTCTCAATGCTCCGGCTCCCGCAGGAGGAGGGTGTAATCGGATGTGACCGAGGGTGTGCCCAGAACGACAAAAGCGCCCCGAAATGGAGCGCTTTGTCGTTTATTTCCAACTTCTTAGGAGGAAGTTGGCTCCGGCGGTAGGGATCGAACCTACGACCAATTGATTAACAGTCAACTGCTCTACCGCTGAGCTACGCCGGAATACGAGATGCGGTATAGGAATAACTCCAATGGACGTCCAGAGGTAATTTGCGGTTTTGAACAACTTTTTTCGCCCCCGCTAGAGGGGCCGTTTTCGCCGGGAAGAACCGTAAGTCCTCCAAGGCCTGCCAACCTCCAATCAGCCGCCGGGCAGGCCCCCGAATTGTACGCTCAAGACCGATGACTGCGGTACGGCTAGTGCGTTTCTTCAGGTGCATCCTTCGGGAACAATTCCTCCAAAAACGCCTGCAGCGGCGGGTTCTTTTCAGCCGCATCGGTTTGCTGAGCAGCAGAATGCGGCACGATAGCAAAATAGGCGTACGGCAACGGCAGGCCAGGTTCACCAACCACGACGCCAAGATTGGCGGGGTGTTTTGCCTGCGCCAGCATCTTTGGCACCAATGCAATACCTGCCCCCTGTCTGGCGAGTTCCAGGGCAACCGCAGCGCCGCCGACACGCAGGCCTTTGCGCATGTTCGGGTTTCTGGCCAGGCCAGCGGCCCGGAACCAGTTTGCCCAGGTCGGATGCGACGCATACTGCTCTCCCCAATCAGTATGTATCAGCAAAACGTCCGGCACTGCGGCAATCCCGGATCCTGCCACATGGCTGTCGTAAAACGCTTGTGTGCAAAACGGATGGGCGACGTCTTTGAACAATGGCAGCTGGGTGTGCTGCGGATAAAGATGGCTCTCATAGGTTACCCTAAGATCGGTACGCGTATTCAACAGGTCGACCGGATCAGCTTCGATCCGCAACTCGATCCCGGTGCCGGGAAACGCCTCCCGAAAGCGCGAAATGGCGGGGGCGACCCAGTTTTCTGCCAAAGACTGGATTGTGCTGACTGCAAGGCCGGAGCGGGCCTCAGCTTCAATGAGGTTCTCCGTGGCCGTCGATATGGCCGTCAATGCTTCGGAAATTGCCGGGTAATAGGTCCGCCCGGCATCGGTCAGCAGCAGACGGTTATTCAACCGGTGAAACAGCGTTTTCCCAAGAAACGCTTCTGCATTCTTGACCTGCATACTGACTGCGGCAGGCGACACGCCAAGTTCGGACGCCGCAGGCGTGAACCCGCCCAAACGCACTGCAGCCTCGAATGCTTTGAGTGCATTCAATGGAGGAAGGAGCATGGAAGCGGCCCTTTCTGAATCAGAAAACCTTAGGCCAGCCTCACATTTTTCGATCTGTAAAGACATCACACAAACGCCATCATGCCCAAAACGGGAGTGACAGACATGGCGCGCATAGAGATCGAATACCTGGGACAGCCGGAAGTGGACCGGGTGGCTCTCAGCAATGACGACATCCTGGATGCGGTTGAGCGGACTTTGGTTGCAGCCGGCCGGAACAAAACCGTCATCGAACCGCGGATGCATCTGACGCCGGATCCGGCGTTCAACGGGCACTTCAATGTGCTGCGCGGGTATGTGGCGCCGCTGGACTATGCAGGGGTCAAGATCGTGGGGGATTACGTCGACAATTACAAACAGGGCCTGCCGTCAGAGCTGGCGCTTTTGAACCTGTTTTGCCCCAGAACCGGGGCACCGCGCGCCGTGATCGACGCCGCCGGCATTACCGATATGCGCACTGGTGCGCTGACGGCCCTGGGTGCCAAATGGCTGGGGCCGAAGACCCCGAAGGTCCTGGGCCATGTCGGCGCGCGCGGCACCTCGTACTGGAATGTGCGGCTGCTGGATCATCTGTTCGACTTCGAGGAAATCCGCATCCACTCGCGGCGCCCCGAAAGCCGGGAGGCCTTTGCCGAACGGCTGCGCCAGGACCTGGGCAAAGACGTGACCGTGACCGCCAGCTGGCAAAGCTGCTTGGAGGGCGCTGATATTCTGGTCGAGGCAACGCGGCTTAGCACCCCTGCCCCGATGTTTAACCGGGCCTGGGTCAAGCCGGGTGCCTTTGTGGTGCCTTACGGAACCATGAGCACCCTGCCGTTGGATTTCATCGAGGGTTTTGACAAACTTGTCATGGATGATCTGGGGCAGATGCGCGCCGGGCACCTTGGGGCGCTGAGACCGCACATCGATGCGGGCCTGGTCAGCGAAGAGACGTTTTATGCCGAGATCGGCGAAATCGCTGCAGGATTGAAACCGGGGCGCGAGGCGGACAGCGAAACAATTCTGTTCTGGCACCGCGGCATGTCCACAAGCGATATCGCCCTTGGGGCAAAGATACTGGAGCGCGCCAGAGAACTGGGGATCGTTCAGAACCTGCTGTACCGGGATGCCTGACATGAAAACGCTAAGATTGGATGGCACGTCGCTGACGGTTGCGGATCTTGACCGGGCCGCGCATGGAAACTGGCAGCTGGACCTCGCCCCGGGAGGGCTTGCCAGAATGAGCCGGACACATGCGCTGGTCGCGCGGGCCATCGCAGGAAAAATCCCGGTTTACGGCGTGACAACCGGATTGGGCGCGCGGGCGACCGAGGTATTAGGTGCAGACGCACTCGCCGATTTTTCGCTGCAGACGCTGCGGGGACGCGCCCATGCCATCGGGCCATTGGCCGCGCCCGAAGTGGTGCGGGCAGGATTGATCGTCCGGCTGAACACAATGCTTGGCGGTTACAGCGCAGCCCGGCCCGAGGTCGCCCGGCATATTGCCAGCTGCCTGAATGCGGGTCTTGTCCCGGTGACTGGCTCCCTTGGGTCAATCGGTGCGGCGGATCTGGTGCTGAATGCCGCAACCGGGCTTGCGCTGATCGGCGAAGGCGAGATGTATGCCAGCGATGGCAGCATCGGCCCCAGCGCCGAACTGATGCAAGCTCATGGGATTACGCCCTTAAAGCTGGCACCGCGCGACGGGCTGGCGCTGGCCAATCACTCCTGTGCAACCGCCGCCAGGGCCGCGCTGACCGTGTCCAAAGCCGCAACCGCCTTTGAAGCGGTGCAGACTTCTGCCACGATGTCGATGGAAGGGTTCCGGGCGAATACCGGTCCTTTGGACGAAACCATTTTGTCCATTAAACCCCATCCCGGCCATCTGAAGGCAGCATCGGGCCTGCGCAACCGGCTGGCTGGCAGTGCGCTGTTTGAATCCGGCCAGGCCCAGCGCCTGCAGGATCCGCTGTCGTTTCGCAATGTTGCGCAGATCCATGGCACCGCCAAAACTGCGCTGGACCGGGCCATGGACTGCGTGCAAATCGAGATCAGCAGTGCCAGCGACAATCCGGTTGCCCTGGCCGAACGCAAAAAATTGGTTTCTTGCGGCGCCTATTTCACATCCGAGATTACCAGTACTGCCGAAACCCTAAGCCGGTCGTTTGTCCCATTGGCCATGGCACAGCTTGCCCGCGCCGCCAAACTTCTGAACCCCGAATTCAGCGGCTTGCCCAGTTTTCTGGCAATGCCGGACAGCGCCTCCAACGGGTTCGCCTCGGTCATGAAGGTGGCTGAATCCCTGGTCGCCGAGATCGCGCATGCCGCCCAATCGGTGCCGGTTTGGCCCAGCGTGAATGCAAATGGAGTGGAGGATTGCCTGACAGGTTCCCCGGCAGCCGTCAGCGCGCTGGACAGGATCGCTGACAATGTCTTTCACCTGACGTCGATTGAATTACTGATTGCCTGCCAAGCGATAGAGCTTCGCAAGCTCAGCGGCAATTGCGGCGGGTTTCTTTCTGGTATGAACAATCAGGTCCGAAAGATCTCGCCCGCGCTGCGCGACGACCGGCCGCTTGCCAAAGATATCGAAAACCTGTCAGCCACCCTAAAAGAAAATCGCATCGCTTTCTGCCCCCCTGACGCAAGCGAATGAACACTTCAGATGCGGCGACCTGATTGCAAAGGCACGATCCGGCCGGCAATCAGCCCCGCCCAGGCGACACACGTTTTTGGAGTGGTGACTTAAGACATGGCTGAAATCTGCGGGGGCCGCTTTTGCAATTACCCTCGCCGCGGCTGCGTGCTGCAAACGGTATAGTTGTTTTTTTTGAAGCCTGAAGCGCGGCAAGGAGTTATTGCCGCGCCTCATTTTTGATCAAGCCCCTACGCGAAAGTAAGGTCGATATTTTCGATATTTGCGATATCCAATGCGATTGTCGAGAAGCTGTAGCTTGATACAACACCATTGGTGTCATCCGCATTTGCAGCCAGCGACATCAGATAAGCATCAACTTCGACTTGCATCGCAGCAAAGTCCGCAGCAGCCACCTGCACCTCAAGCGTATCGATACCTGACTGCCCGTCGATCAGGTCGCGCACGCCATCCGCCTGGAAGTCGCGCCAGATAAAGACGTCATCGCCATCACCGCCAAAGGCCATATCCGCGCCCTCACCGATACGTTTGATTTCATCATCACCTTGGCCGGCAAAAATCATTTCGCTTCCGGCATTTCCGCTGATCTCGTCATTACCGGCGCCAGCAAAGATAAAATCGTCACCTGGGTTGGCACTGATGACGTCATCACCGTCGCCGCCCAGTATCTGGTCGTTGTCGCCGCTGCCCGCGATGTCATCGTTGCCGCTGCCGCCGGAAATGATGTCATTACCAAGATTGCCCGACAGATCGTCATCGCCTTCACCGCCAAGGATTGTGTCATCACCGGCCGACCCCAGAACCGTATCGTCGCCGCTGGCGCCGTCAATGCCATCATTGCCGCCGCGGCCCGTGATGGAATCATTACCGCTGCCGCCGACGATGATGTCATCAAGGCCTGAGCCTTCGAAGGTTTCGCCCCCGTCGCCCAACATCACGGCGCCCGGCGCTGACGCGTCCGGAGCCGCAATATCGCCCAACTGAAGCTCGGCTGTCGCCATCCGGCCCTGGCTGTCAACAACGGTATAGCTCACAACGTCAAACCCGCCGGTTGCTTCCGCATTGGCAGTGTAGGTGATCTGTCCGTCCGGCTCGACTGACGCCGTGCCAAACTGCCCGTCTGTAACAGACATGACAACCGGCGTGCCGGGGGCCTGACCCGGATTGTCATTGGCCAGCACGTCAACAGTCGTGCTGCCGTTCAGGGCAGGCAAATCAGCGGTATCATCACTGGCTGAAAGGATCAGGGAGGAGACCAGAACATCCTGATCGTCAAATCGCAGCAGTTCCATATCAATCAGCAGGTCTTCACCATCCGGCCCCGTCACTGTGAGCGAGCTTCCACTAAGTGTATTCAGGGTGATTGTGTAATCTGCAAGAGCACCGTTAAAGACTGCAATGTCGAAATCAAGGCCGCCATCGATCGTATCATCGCCCGCGCCCCCGACGGCTGTATCATTGCCTCCGGCAAGGTGGATGGTGTCATTGCCGCCGCGCGCGTCGACAGAATCATCGCCAGAGAACGCGCGGATAGTGTCGTCGGTATCACAGCCAATCAGCACGTCATCGACGCGCGCCTCACCGTCGATGCGCCCGCACGGCCGGATGCCGGCGTCGATGTCTTCAACAGCCTCGCCTTTCCGGATTTCAATAATCTCAACCCTGCCGGACATATTCACATCGGAATCGATAGTGTCATCGTCCCCCTGATCCTGAGCAACGAATCCAAATCCATCGACCTCCGCAAAGAAGACCTCATAAACGCCCGGATCCAGATCAGTGAATGAATAGCCGCCGTCGCTGTCTGTGCTTGTGGTGAATACTTCGCCCGTATCCAGGTTCGTCAAAGTGACTTCGGCGCCGGCCACGCCGGGTTCACCATTGTCGGTGTCACTGCCATCCGTGTCTTCGAAATACCGGCCTGAGAGCGAGCCGGGCTGCGGGTCGACAACACCCAGGTCGATATCAGTTTCCGTGTTCGCACCAACAGTGATCACACCCGACATACCGTTTTCATCAACATCTGAATCGATCGTATCGTCCGAGCCTGCGTCCTGAATGGTAAACTCTGTACCGTCAGGCGCCACACCCATGATCTTGTAATCGCCGGCTTCAATTCCGTCGAACCGGTAGTTCCCATCGGCATCGGTGGTGGTGGTTGCCACGACAACGCCGCCGGCATCAAGCAGCTTGATCGTGACATCAGCCTTGCCAGGCTCCGGGACCACTTCTTGCTGGTCCTGGCCTTCAAGAACGATGTTATCGATACGCACATATTCGTAGCCATCGCCCTTGGTCTTGATCGTGATGTCTTCCCCATTGCTGATGGCAACATCCTTGATGACATAGGTTGAAAAGCCGCCATCATTCGACCCGCCGCCGTCGGAATCGGCATCCAGCCGGATTGCTTCGACTAACTGACCATCCACTTTCAGCTTGATCTTGCTTTGGCCGTCGTTTTCATCCTGCACGCGTATCTTTACGTCATAGACACCGGTTTTGCCGTCAAAGGTGGTGCACAGCGTGCCGTAGCACCCTGGATAAGCCAGCTTGACAAGCTCACCGCCGGACGCCTGGTTGCCGTCCACCGTCTTAAAGCCGCTCTTGTGCATATTCTCGGCTTCGATCTTGTAATCGCAACCTGGGATGGTGGTCACCTCCCCGTTAATGCCGTCGCAATCCAAATCGCAGAAAACGGTGCCTGAAATGGATCCCGTTTCAATTTTGTCACCCGCGCCAAGGCATTTGTAGTCAACCCAGTTACCTTTGACGCCGCAGGTCTTGACCACAGTCAATTCAACCCCGGCCGGGGGAACATCATTGTAGAAGGTGAAATAGTCTTCGCCCTGTCCCGGGGCGTCATGGCCTTCAATCTCGATTTCGATCAGGTAATAGGTATTGCCGTCCGAGCCTTTCAGGACGTGATAGCTTTCGGCATACATCTTCCCGCCTGCCGGTTCACCATCGACATAAGCGTTTTGGCCGTACCTGTCATCCGCGCGTTCGTTACTGTAATAGTCGCCTGACAAAAAATAGTCGTTGTCTTTTGTAGACAGGCATACCGTGGCGCTTGCCGGCATGCTGAAGGTGTCACCGTACCCAAAGCTGGATCCATTTCCTCCTTGATCCAAAAGATCTGCTTCGGTAAATGCAGTCCATTCGTAATTCCTGTAATTGTAGGTCACTTTCACTTCCCCCGATCAGGCGCAACTCGTTACAAACAAACGCCCCAAGGAAAGGCCCGTTTTCCAGGCCGTTTAAACGCATTCCGCAACACAGACTGCCCGCAAAACCGGGTTCGACGAAACCGGCTGCGGCTCTCACTGAGTAATGAAATTTGTTCATTTCGGCCAAGTACGGCTCGGTCTGTCCCCCGGCAGCGTGTTTTCCCAATTCTTGACCACCGGAAACAACACTTCGCTTCTGGCAGCCACCTTCTAAACTAAAGCGCAAATTTTTTTGTCAATGGGAGAAAGCACCCAACCGGTTGCGCAAAACAATGGAGCGTGCCTCCAAATGCGGCCGGAGCCTTGTCAAACATGCTTTAAAAACAACCTCTATCGCCGTAACAGACCGGTCTTCCAATCGCTGCCAAAGGTCAAAAAAAAGAACACCGTAAAAGCGGATCCCAATCTGTTTTCCAGATTAAACTGGAATGGGAGAGGCGCGCCCGGCGGTTTCTGCCCCAGCAGCCGCTGGCAAGGAAACCGGTTTATACGTGCAAATGAGGGGCCAGAACCAGTGCTGCGCTGGCCCAGGCCTGCTGAAACGGCGCAACCGGAGGCGTTCCCCCTTCTTCCGCCGTCTCGATCGCCAGCATCGCCGCGCGCAGGCCGGACAGGCCCAGAACTGCCGCCGACCCTGCCAGCCGGTGCGCCTCTTTGCGCTGGTCATCGTCTAGAACCGCGCAATCCTGCAGCCCATCCTGGAGCTGATTTACCTCGTCGCAAAAGGACGCCAGAAAGCTGCGTGCCCGGTCTTGCCCAAGGGCTTCAAAAAACTGGTGGATGTCCGACTGCGTTCCGGGCAGCACCTTGACCCCGCTGCCTGCCCGGCGGTCTATCACTTCAGCCAGCTCAGCCTTGTTGGCCGGTTTGGTAAGAACTTCGGCAAAACCGGCATCCAGAATGCGGGCGTGGTCCTCCGCGGCGGCATGCGCGGTGAGCGCCACAATGTCGGTGCCCTCGGCCAGCTGCTGGGCGCGGATCCGGCGCAGCGCCTCGATCCCGTCCACCTGCGGCATGCTGATGTCCATCAGAATCAGATCGAACCGCCCCTCTTCTGCGGCCTGCACAGCCTCGGCACCGCCCGGCACAGCCGTCACCTGATGCCCCTCCTGGCGCAGCATCGTGGCCAGAAGCTCGCGGTTGATGTCGTTATCCTCGGCGATCAGCAGACGGCAGGCGCCGTTCCGGCAGGGTTTGTCCTGTGCTGCCTGGCGCGGCGGCGCCTTGGCCGCCGGTAACGCCAGTGAGATGGTGAACAGGCTGCCTTCACCCAGCTCGCTTTCGCATGCAATCGTACCGCCCATGGCCTGCACCAGGCGCTTGGTGATTGCCAGTCCCAGTCCCGTGCCCTCGCTGCCACGGCCATAGCTGGAATCCAAAGTGATAAAATCTTCGAAAATCCGGTCAAGGTCGCCAGGCGAGATGCCTTGGCCGGTGTCCGCGACATGGAATTCCACCGTTTCCCCGTCCGGCAGCCGCATTACATCCACACTCACCGCGCCATCGCTGGTGAACTTCAAAGCATTGCCAATCAGGTTCAAAAGCACCTGCTGCACAGCCCGCGGCCGCCCGGCCACCACCGGCTTGCCGCCCAGGCTGCAGTGCAGAGACAGATCGATCCCCCTGCCCTTGGCGCTGGCCTGCTGGCTTTCAATCAGACCGCTGATCAGCTCCTCCAGATCAAAGATCCGCCGTTTCTCAGTTTCGGCGCCGGCCTCCAGCCGCGACAGCTCCAGCACGTCATTCACATGCTGCAGCAGCAAGCCGCCCGAAACCCGCATCGCCTGCAAGTAGCGGCGCTGCTCCGGTGTCGGTCCGGTTCCCTCAATCAGATCGATAGCCCCCAGAACCCCGGTCAGCGGGGTGCGCATCTCGTGGCTCATCACCGTCAGCAGGTTTTGCTTGGCGCGCTCGCCGGCCAGCGCGTCGTCCCGCGCCCGCCGCAATTCCTCTTCCGCAGCGATCCGCTCGGAGATGTCGCGCAGGAAGCCAACAAAGACCAGTTCGTTTCCCGACTGGCTGACCGACACAGACAGCTCTACCGGGAACAGCTCGCCGGACTTACGCCGCGCTTCCAGCTGCAGCCGGCCTTTGCCGGCCACCTGCGCCTCACCGGTTTGCAGAAACCGTTTCATGCCGGCCTGATGCGCCTCCTGCAGGTGGTCCGGCACAATCAGGCTGACCATCTGCTGGCCCATGGCCTCAGCCTTGCTGTAGCCGAACACCGTTTCCGCCGCCCCGTTGAAGGCAAGAATGCTGCCGTCTGCACCAACCACCAGGATCGCATCCAGCGAGGAGGCAATCATCGCCTCCATCCGCGCGGCAGAGCGGCTGCGCTCCACTGCCAGCCTGCGGCCTTTGCGGTAGAGCCGCCCAAGCAGCAGCGCCGCCAGCGCCAGCGCCAGCACCAGGGCCAGCACCACCCAGCCCAGACGCGTCAGGATGGTGAACAGTTTCAGCCGCTTACCCTTGGAATCCTCCACCTGCAGCACGACACCAAACAAGGCAAGTTCACGCACATCACCGCTGTTTTGCGCCAGCTCGGCGGCAAGCTCCGGCAGGCTGTCCAGCAACGGCCGGCTGCCACTGTCAATAACCGCCGCCATGCGGTCCAGCCGGTCCTGCATCTGCTGCAGCAGGGCTGCACCTGCCGGGCTTTGGCGCAAATCCTCAAACAGCGGGCTTTCGCGGAACGTGGCAATCCGGCTGTAGTAAACATCGAACTGGCGCTGCAGGCGGCGCAGATCCCCAGGCGCGCTGGCCGTCAGAACCGCCGCCTCCAGCTTGAGATGCTCAACTTCGGCCTGGGACAGATTCCATTGCATATTGTCTGTTGCCGCGGTCGACAGCCCGCCCAGCTGCTGCAGCACCTGATGCCCCAGCCGCACAGACTGCGCAGCCAGCGCTGCTGCAATTGCCAGCACCAGCGCTAAAACCCAGCGCGGCATCGTTGGAAATCCGCGCAGCATCACCTGACTGCTCCCTGCCTGCCATTCACGGCCGAATTACGATCCGGTCCAGTTGCCAAATACTGCGCGAAAAGACTTCTTCGGTACGGTAGGCCGGGTTGCTGTCATAAGGGTACACCACCCATAGCGGCCCCTTGTTGCGCAAGGACATTTCCGCGCCGTTACGCTCAAACGCGACAATCGGGCCACCGTCAACCGCATCCGCAACAGGGATTTCCACCGCATAGTCATTCACCGCATACGCTACAAGCCGCCCGCTGCTGACATCCATCCGCCCGACCAGAACAGCCAGCGGCACGCCGGTGAACTGCTGCGGCCCGCTGGTCCAAATGGTCTCTGTCTCAAAGGTGACCGGAGCCAGCGCACGCAGATCCTCAATCGTGTACTGCGCTGCAGGTTCCGCCGCGCCCTCCACTCCGACCGACAGCAGCACCGGTTGCGCTTCATCCGCAAAAACTGCGGTTGCGCACGCCATGACTGCAAGCGAAGCCAAGGCCGCGACCTGCGAAATCAATCCTCTCATTCCAGCACTCCTCATTTGATGCCGTTTCCGTAACAGCCGGGCAAAGCATGGCACATCCGCTCCGCCCGAAAACCGGCACCTGAGGATAGGTTCATGACCTTTCGTATAGGGTGCACAACCGCCAGAGTAGCGCCATCAACCCTAATGTTGGCTTACCAGAGGCCGTCAGAACGTCGTAACATCGGTAAAATTTCCAGTACTCGCACAGGAGCAGCAGCAGATGTTCACACCCCAGACCAGTCCGCAATCCAAGGTTGACAGTTTTGAAACCCTTGTCGCTGTAGACTGGGACCGGGAAGTAAAGAACAGGTCTAGTGGCTACATGCGCATTTTGCTGGCAGACGATCATGATATGGTCCGCGAAACAATCTCCGCCTACCTCAAATCCGAGGGCGGTGCTGAGGTCGCTTTGGCGACTGATCTGCCTGGTGCGATCTCGCAGATCTGTGAACTGGGCCCCTACGACCTGGTGCTGCTTGACTTCAACATGCCCGGCATGATGGGGCTCGACGGCCTGGCCAAGGCGCTGGAGGCCAATGGCGGCAAGGGCGTGGCCATTCTGTCCGGCAGCGCGCCCGCCCGCACCGCACAGGAGGCCCTGGATGCCGGCGCCATCGGCTTCATCCCCAAGACCATGGGCGCGCAATCCCTGCTGAATGCCGTGCGCTTCATGAGCGCGGGAGAGATCTATGTGCCTGTAGATCTGATGCGCGAAGACGCCTCGGCAAAAACCCATCCGCTGGCCGAAAAACTCAGCCCGCGTGAACTGGAAGTGCTGAACGGGTTATGCCGCGGCCTGTCGAACAAGGAAATCGCCCGCGAGCTGGAGCTGCAGGAAGTGACAATCAAACTGCATGTGCGCACGCTTTGCCGCAAGCTGGAGGCCAAGAACCGGACCCAGGCCGCGCTGACCGCCAAGGCGGCCGGGCTGTTCTGAGCCGGCCTGCCTGACAGCGCCCCTGTCGACCCTTACTCACTCCATTTCCGCCGGCAGTGCCGCATAGCCGCGAAAGCGGATTCGCCCGCCCGGCACCCGGCCGGGCAACAGGCGATAGCCCGGAAAACGGTGCAGCAGGCGTTCAATGGCGATCCTCCCCTCCAGCCGCGCCAGCGTCAGCCCGACGCAGACATGCGGCCCGCCGGCAAAGGCCAGATGCCGGTTCGGCGTCCGGTTAACATCAAAGACACCCGGCTTTTCAAACACCTCCGGATCGCGGTTCGCCGCCCCGATCAGCAGATGCAAGTTGGTCCCCGCAGGGACTTTCATTCCGCCAAATTCCACATCCGTTGTGGTTTCCCGGTTGCCCAGCTGATTGGGCGACCGGAAGCGCAGAACCTCCTCGATGGCAGGTTTGATCAGCTCCTGCTGCTCCAGCAGCCGCTGCTTTTGGTCCGGATGGTCATTCAGCAGCGCCAGCCCGTTGCCGATCAGATTGGTGGTGGTCTCGTGACCTGCATTCAGGATAAAGATGCAATTCTGGATCAGCTCAACCTCGCTGAGGGCGCTATCCGCCCCCTCGCCGTTGATCAGCCGTGTCAGCACGTCGGTGTCAATGTCCCCTGGTTTGGCCCGCCGCCGGGCGATCAAATCCTGCAGGTAGGCCTTGAACTCCTCCACCGCCCGGTGCCCTGCGGCCAGCTGATCAGCATTCAGCGCTGGCTCCAGCGCGCCCAGGATGGCCAGCGACCAGTCACGCAGCGGCGCCCGCTCCGCCATCGGCACGTCCAGCAGATTGCCGATAATCTGGATCGGAATGGAGGCGGCAAAATCCTCGATCAGGTCCACTTTGGCTGCGCCCGCCATTCCGTCCAGCAAGCGGTCAACCGTCTCAACCAGCCCCGGTTCCATCCTGGCAATTGCCCGCGGCGTCAGCGCCGAGGTCATGATCCTGCGCACCCGCGTATGCAGCGGCGGATCGGAAAACACTAGCGAAGTGGTGTGATGCTCAAACAATGGCGAACCCGCGCCGAATTTTGGCGCAAAAGCTTTCTTCTTGTCCGAGGAAAACAGCGTGGTGTCCCGGTAAACCCTGTCCAGATCGGCATGGCGGCAGACCAGCAGCGACCCATCCGGCTGCGGCAGCACCGGCGCCTCGCGCAGCAATGCATCGTAAATGGGAAACGGATCCTCCAGAAAACCCTCAGGCGGGTTCGCCAGATTAAACTCCTCAATATTCACAGATACTTGCTCTCCGCTGCTCATCCGACACCCTCCCGCTGGCCATTCCGGCCAGGGTTTCTGCAGGAAATGCGACTGTCAATCCGCCATTGCGGCAAGAAACCCAGCGTCAGTACGATGCCCCGCAATATACGGCGACGCCCGATTACAGCGTGACAACGGCACCGGGAACAGATAGAAACAAAACATGAACACACCAATTTCTTCCATCCGAAACCTTGGCCCCGCGTATGAGGAAGCCTGCCACCGGGCCGGCATTTCTTCGGCCGAGGATCTGCGTGCCATCGGCGCTGATGCGGCCTATGCCAAACTTCTGAAAACCGGTACCCGGCCGCATTTCATCGGCTACTACGTGCTGGTGATGTCGCTGCAGGGGCGGCCTTGGAATGATTGCAAAGGCAAGGAAAAAAAAGAGCTTCGCCAGCGCTTTGACGAGATCAAGGCCAGCAGCATTGATACCCATCAAGCAGCACTCGAGGCAACCTTGGACATGATCGGCGTTGTAGCGCGCAAATAGATGGATGGAACCAAATGGGGTATCCGGGGGTTGGTTCATCAACGGGACACTAACCAAAGGAGATCCTCGATGGACCTGATCCGGATTATTTTTGCAGTCATTCTGCCGCCGCTTGGCGTGTTTCTGCAGGTCGGCCTTGGCAAGCATTTCTGGCTCAATATCCTGCTGACGATCCTCGGCTATATTCCGGGCATCGTGCACGCTGTCTGGATTATCGCAAAGACGCCTGAACATGCCTGACACCGCGCATCACGAAGACCGCCTGCAATCATTGCAGCGCCTGGCACACCGCATGGACCGGGCATTCCGCATTCCCTTGATCGGAACGCGGATCGGCTGGGACAGCATTCTGGGTCTCATCCCGGGCGTGGGCGACGCGGTGGCGCTGCTGCCTGCGGGCTATATCCTGCTCTCGGGACACCGCATGGGTGCTTCAAAAGGAACGCTGGCGCGCATGGCCGCCAACATCGGCATTGATGCGCTTGTTGGCACGATCCCGCTGGCCGGCGATCTTTTCGACATTGGCTGGAAGGCCAACACCCGCAACGTCGCCCTGCTGCGCCGCCACCTGGAACAATCAGCCGCGCAGGATGAGCCTTTGGCGAAACGTCTTGCGCGGCGCGGCTTTTCCAACCTGATTGCGCCCAAGGACTTGGCTGCCTTCAGCCGCTTCGCCACGCGGACACGGCCCCGCAGACCGCGCAACCGGCAGCACAGCGGGCTCAGAACCGCTTTCTCCAACTCATAAAAAAACCGCGCCAGTCGCCCGGCGCGGCCTTCAGTCATCGCTAAGCCTGCGGCTTAGCCGACCAGCTCGAGGCCTGAGAAGAAATAGGCGATCTCAACAGCGGCGGTTTCCGGTGCGTCGGAACCGTGCACGGAGTTTTCGCCAACCGATTCAGCAAATTCGGCGCGAATGGTGCCGGCCGCGGCGTCCGCCGGGTTGGTGGCGCCCATCACTTCGCGGTTTTTGGCAATGGCGTTTTCGCCTTCCAGAACCTGCGCGACGATCGGAGCGGAGGCCATGAATTCGCACAGTTCGTCGTAGAACGGACGCTCGGCGTGCACTTTGTAGAACTCGCCTGCCTGGGCTTTGCTCAGGTGAATGCGCTTTTGCGCCACAACGCGCAGGCCGGCTTCTTCGAATTTGGCGTTGATTGCGCCGGTCAGATTGCGGCGGGTTGCGTCGGGCTTGATGATCGAGAAAGTGCGTTCCAGTGCCATGGGGCAGACTCCTGTGCTGAAAAGCCGGACATCATGCCCGGCCCGTTACGAATTGCCGCCCCGATAGCATGGCTCTGTGACAGGATAAAGAGGGGATTGCGCAGCTGTGACGCAGCAGCAAAGGCGACGCGCAGCCCGTTGGCTTTGCCTCCTGAGCCTGCGCCGGTCTTGCCGCGCATCTGCAATAAGCCGGCCACAGCCAGCCACGTCCGGCACCCGCACATGGCCTGCCCCATTGACAAGGGCCAGACAGTACCCCAGTGCAAGGCCCATGTTACGTATCAGCGATATATCCTATGCGGTCGAAGGCCGTCTTTTGTTCGATGGCGCCAGCGCCACGATCCCCACTGGCCACAAGGTTGGATTGGTCGGCCGCAACGGCACCGGCAAAACCACGCTGTTCCGGCTGATCCGCAATGAGCTGTCGCTGGAATCCGGCGCCATTTCACTGCCCAGCAAAGCGCGGATCGGCGGCATTGCCCAGGAAGCGCCATCCTCCAACGTGTCGCTGATCGATACGGTGCTTGCCGCGGACACTGAACGCGCCGAATTGATGGCCGAGTCCGAGACCGCGCAGGATCCCGGACGGATTGCCGAAATTCAAACCCGGCTTTCAGATATCGACGCATGGTCGGCCGAGGCACGTGCCGCTGCCATCCTCAAAGGTCTCGGGTTTGATTTTGCCGCCCAGCAACGCCCTTGCTCCGACTATTCGGGCGGCTGGCGGATGCGGGTGGCCCTGGCTGCGGTGCTGTTTTCACAGCCTGACCTCTTGCTGCTGGACGAACCTACCAACTACCTGGACCTTGAGGGCGCGCTGTGGCTTGAGGCCTATCTGGTCAAATACCCGCACACCGTGATCATCATCAGCCACGACCGCGAACTGCTGAACCGCTCGGTGAACGGCATTCTGCACCTCGAAGAGCTTGGGCTGACCTATTACTCCGGCAACTATGACCAGTTCGCCCGTCAGCGCGCCGCCAACCGGGCCAATCAGGCCGCACAGGCCAAGAAACAGGACGCCCGCCGCGCCCATCTGCAGGCCTTTGTGGACCGGTTCAAAGCCAAGGCGAGCAAAGCCAAACAGGCGCAAAGCCGGGTCAAGATGCTGGAGAAGATGGAGACCATCCGCGCTCCCGAAGACGCCGCGCGCACCGTTTTCACCTTCCCCGAACCTGAGGAGCTGTCGCCGCCGATCATCGCGACCGAGGGCGCCTCGGTCGGCTATGACGGCACCCCGATCCTCAGCCGGCTGGATCTGCGCATTGATCAGGACGACCGTATCGCGCTGCTTGGCAAGAACGGAGAGGGCAAATCCACCCTGTCCAAAATGCTGTCAGGCCGTCTGGATGTGATGGCCGGCAAGATGACCCAGTCCAGCAAGCTGCGGATCGGTTTTTTTGCCCAGCATCAGGTGGACGAACTGCACATTGACGAAACGCCGCTGCAGCATTTGCAGCGCGAACGCCCGAACGAAGGCCAGGCCCGCCTGCGCGCCCGGCTGGCCGGGTTCGGACTGGGGTCGGATCAGGCTGATACCGAGGTCGGCCGTCTTTCCGGCGGGCAAAAGGCGCGGTTGTCGCTGCTGCTGGCCACCCTGCCCGCTCCGCATCTGCTGATCCTCGATGAACCGACCAACCACCTGGACATCGAAAGCCGCGAGGCGCTGGTCGAAGCGCTGACCGCCTATTCCGGCGCGGTCATTCTGGTCAGCCATGACATGCACCTCCTTAGCCTGGTTGCGGACCGGCTGTGGCTGGTGTCGGGCGGCACGGTGAAACCGTTTGAGGGCGATCTGCCGGCCTACCGCGATCTGCTGCTGACGCGCGACAAACCCGCAGGCAAATCCAAATCCAAGACCAAGGCCAAGGCCAAGGCCGAAAAACCCAAGCGCCCCAGCCGCGACGCCATTCAGGCCCTGCGCGCCGAGGTCCGCAAAGGTGAGGCGCGCCTGGAGAAAGTCAGCGAAATGCGCGACAAGCTGGCCAAAAAGCTGGCAGACCCTGCTCTTTATGACGATGGGCGCAAAGACGAAGCCATTGTCTGGCAGCGCAAATATGCCGAAGTCATGGAAGCCCAGGACCGCGCCGAGGAGCTGTGGCTGAAAGCGGTGGAGAAACTCGAAAAAGCAGAGGCGCAATGATCGACACGGCCTTTCTGATCACCTCATTTGTCACGTTGTTTGTCATCGTTGACCCGATCGGCCTGACACCGATCTTTCTGGCGCTGACACAGGGCATGACGCCCGCACAGCGGCGTGCGATTGCCCTGCGTTCGACCATCACTGCGGCAATTCTGCTTGCGCTGTTTACGGCACTTGGCGAGGCGGTGCTTGGCTTTGCAGGCATTTCCATGGCTGCCTTCCGCATTGCCGGGGGTGTGCTGTTGTTCCTCACTGCGCTTGATATGCTGTTTGAACGCCGCAACAAGCGGCGCGAAGACCGCAGCGAAGAGGATGATTTTGACGACCCGTCCATCTTCCCGCTGGCGATCCCGCTGATTGCAGGCCCCGGCTCCATCGCCACTGTCATCCTGCTGGCGGGGCAGCAGCCTGGCATTGCAGGCTTTGCCATGGTGATGGGCGTGGTGGTCGCAGTGCTGGCGATCCTCTTGGTGATGTGCCTGTTTTCCGGCCTGTTCGAACGCTTGCTGGGCAAGACCGGCATCACCGTTGTGACCCGCCTTCTGGGCATGCTGCTGGCGGCGCTTTCTGTCCAGTTCGTGCTCGACGGACTGCGCGCTTTTGGATTTGCAGGCTAGCATAACGCCCCGGCCCGCCTACATTATATTCAGGAGGTGCGCAGATGGGCGAGTTTGAGATCGGGCGGGTTATCTACCTGGTTGTCCTGCTGGTTGCAGTGGGATCCTGGGTGTTTGTGCAGAACCGCCAATCCATCGGCAAGACACTGCAGATGTTTGCGGTCTGGGGATTTATCTTCCTTGGTGTGATCGCCTCTTACGGGCTGTGGGAGGACATTCGCCAAACCGTGCGCCCGCAGCAAAGCGTCGCGGTGGAGGCCGGACGGGTCGAAGTGCCGCGCGCGCCGGACGGGCATTACTATCTGACCCTTGAGGTGAACGGCGCAGCTGTCCCGTTCCTGGTCGACACCGGCGCCAGCGAAGTCGTGCTGAACGCGCGCGATGCAGAGCGTGCCGGGATTGACACCGGCAGCCTCGCCTATCTCGGCCGCGCCCGCACCGCCAATGGCGAGGTGCGCACAGCCTCGGTCTGGATCGAAGAAATGTCGCTGGGCGGCATCACCGACACAGACGTGCGCGTGTGGGTGAACCAGGGCGAGCTGGAGCAATCCCTTTTGGGCATGGGCTATCTGCAGCGCTGGTCCAGCATCGAAATCCGCAATGGCGCATTGGTGCTGACCCGCTGATCATGCGCCTTGCGGCGCAGGCCTCCGGCAGGGGTATTTCGAACCAGAAAGAAGCCAAGGCACCTTTCTTCCTTTGGCCAAGAGAGGCAGCGCCGCTGCGCTGCGATCACCCTTTGTCCGGAACCGGCAGAATGAACCCGTTGATCGGATAGACCCGCCCGTAGGCCCCCGGATTGCTTTCCAAGCGAACGGCGGACCAGTCATTTGCTGCAGACACGTCAATTACCGCCATGCCCAGCGACACCTTGTTGCGGCGCCAGTTGGCGTGATTGATCCGGATCCGGCGCGAATCCTCCACCTTGGAGACCACTGCCACATGGCCCAGCGGATTGGAGCGGGTCGCCCGGAACGCCATCACCGCACCGGTTTGCGGCTGCTGGCCGCGGCTGAACTGTCCTTTGGCCTGTGCCCACCAGGTTTTGGCATTGCCGAAAATCTCAATCCCGCTGGCATTGCGGGCAAAGGGCACGCACCAGACACGGCTCCCTCTGGATTGCAAAGACTGGACTTCCTGAACCGCGTATTCCAGACGCGCGGCCTCAGCCTCGGCCCGGGCCACCGATCCGCCTTGAATATCACCGCAGTTGGCAAGGAACAGCAGCCCAGCCCCAACAATCGGCAGCAGCCGCGCCCGACGGAACGCATGTGATACTTTCATCTGTCCCCCAGTGTCCTGGTCTTCTGTTCTGATCTTTTGACCGGGAGGATTACTGCGGCAGCGCCTTTTGCGCGAGCATTTCCTGCCAAGCTGAAACAAATCTGAAGGATATTGGCAAAATCCCGCCGATACCGCGGGTTAACAGGCCGGTTTCCCGGCCTATTTCTCGGCCTTCTTCTCCCAACGCCCGCCCTCTTCGGACCAGTATTGGGCGGAACAGCCAGCATCTGTCAGTGACTTCCACTGGCTGCGGGCGTGCTGCACAGCTTGCGGATCTGTGCCGTCGAACAGAATACAGACACGGCTCAGCGCCTGCACCTCATCGGCGCTGACTGCGGCGCCCTCCACCGCCATCACACAGTCCGGGGTATTGGCGGCCTCAGGCCCGGCGGTAAGCAGAACCGGCTGCAGCGCGTCATGGGGGCCGCCCGCCAGGCCATGGGGCAGAAAGCTGTCCTCTGCCCCCAGCCACAGACGGTCATCCAGCCAGGCCATGCGCTCGGGGTCGCGCCCGCGCACCGCAATGCGCCAGCCCGCCCCGCGCGCCTTGTCCAGAAGGACCGGCAAGGTCTCCTCCAGCGGTCTGCGCGTCAGATGATAGAAATAGGCAGCCCCCATGAACGCTTATTCCGCCTCGAACTTATCCGCGACCAGACGGTTCAGCGCCATCACGCCCCAACCGGTGGCGCCTTTGGGCGCATAGTCCGTGTCCGCCTTGACCGAGGCCACACCGGCAATGTCCAGATGGATCCAGGGCATATCGTCCTTGATGAACCGCTGCAGGAACTGCGCTGCGGTGATGGAACCCGCCGGGCGTCCGCCGATGTTTTTCATATCGGCAATCCGCGATTTCAGTTGTTCGTCATAGGCCTTGCCCAACGGCATCCGCCAAGCGCCTTCGTCCTCGGAGCGCGCGGCCTTCAGGAAGGCATTGCACAGATCGTCATCGTTGGAGAATACGCCGGCATTTTCATGCCCGAGGCCAATAATGATCGCGCCGGTCAGGGTCGCCAGATCGATAACACCCGCAGGTTTGAACCGCTCCTGCGCGTACCAAAGCACGTCGCACAGAACCAGACGGCCCTCAGCGTCCGTATTGATGACTTCGACCGTGTCGCCCTTCATCGACTTCACCACATCGCCCGGACGGGTGGCATTGCCCGAGGGCATGTTTTCCACAAGGCCGACCAGCCCGACCACATTGGCCTGGGCTTTGCGCAGCGCCAGTGCCTTCATCGTGCCGGCCACAACACCGGCGCCGCCCATGTCCATGGTCATGTCTTCCATGCCGCCCGCAGGCTTCAGCGATATGCCGCCGGTATCAAACACCACGCCCTTGCCGACCAGCGCCAGCGGAGCTGCGTCCTTGGCGCCGCCTTTCCACTGCATCACCGCCACTTTGGAGGGGCTGTCAGAACCTTGACCAACACACAGCAGCGTGCGCATGCCCAGTTTTTCCAGGTCCGCCTCTTCCAGGACCTCAACCTCAAGGCCGATCTCCCTCATTTCTTCGATGCGGCGGGCGAATTCGGTGGTGGTCAGCACATTGGCAGGCTCATTGACCAGATCCCGGGTCATGTGAACGCCTTCGGCCACCGCCAGCAACGGTGCGCAGGCGGCCTCCAGATCGGACGGCATCTTGGAAGCGATCACCACCTCGCCTTCAGGCTTGTCTTCGGCGGGGGTCTTATGGTCATCAAAGCCATAGTCGCGCAGCGCCAGCCCCATGGTGAGGTCAGCAGCCTTGTTCATGCTGCCGGCCATCACCGTCAGCCGCTTGCCCGCTGCCGCCTTGGCCAGTTTTGCACCCGCTTGGCGTGCCTCTACCGGAGTCAGCTTGCGCGGCAGAACCAGCACATCCAGTGCCTCGGCCTGCATGCCTGCGGGCCAGCCCAGAGAAATCACATCACCCGCCTTGGCCTTCTTGAAGCCGTCCGATTCGATCAGCCGGGCAATTGCGCCCTTGCTCAGCCGGTTGGCGGTGCGCGCGGCCTGATCCATGCTGCCCTCGGGCGTGACCATCACCGCCACACGGCCGGTCATTTCCGGCAGCGCCTTGGGGTCGTATTCGGCAAATCGGATCGGGGTAAGGCTGCTCATTCTCGCGCGCTCCTGCTGGTTTCATATGGTTCTTGGCATAAGAGGTATCCTGCGCAGGGGCGCTTGGCCAGACCCGCCTTTGCGCCCGCTGCGGCCGCGATCTGCCGCCGAATGAGGCGCCTTGCGAGAATGCAGTTTTCCCCGCCCGGCAAATCCACTAATGTCGCGCAAAATCACAATGGTCTGGGGGGATCGGGTGTCACGCTACGACAGATACGTGCTGTCACAATATCTGCTCTTCTTCGGCTTTTTTGCGCTGATTCTGGTGGCCGTGTTCTGGGTCAACCGGGCTGTTGTGCTGTTTGACCGGCTGATCGGCAATGGTCAGTCGGCCTTGGTGTTCCTTGAGTTCACCGCGCTCACCCTGCCGAACCTCATCCGCATGGTGCTGCCGATTGCCGCCTTTGGCGCCTCGGTCTGGGTCACCAACCGGCTGAACAGCGAAAGCGAGCTGACAGTGCTGCGCGCCACCGGCACCAGCCCCTGGCAGATGGCGCGGCCGGCCCTTGCATTCGGCGTCATCACGGCACTGATGATGTCGGCTCTGACCCACTACCTGCTGCCGGCGTCGATCAGCCAGTTGGAAGTCCGTGAAAGCGAAGTCTCCCGCAACATCACCGCCAAGCTGCTGAGCGAGGGCGATTTCCTGCACCCGGCAGACGGTGTTACCTTCTATATCCGCCAGATCGACCCGGACGGCACCTTGAACGACGTTTTCCTGTCTGACCGCCGCGACCCGGCGACCACGGTGACCTATACCGGCGCCCGCGCCTTTCTGGTACGCGACGAAGGCAGCGCGCATCTGATTATGGTGGAAGGCATGGCGCAGCGGCTGGACAATCAGACGCAACGGCTTTCGACCACGTTCTTCTCGGATTTTTCGTATGATATCAGCGCACTGGCCCGGAAGTCTGAAAATAAGTCGCGCAACATCCGTGCGATCCCAAGCCTGGAACTGATGACCAGCACCCAGGCCGTCACCCGCAGCGATGGCTACTCCGCAGGCGCCCAGGCCGAGGAACTGCACCTGCGCTTTGCCCGTGCCCTGGTCTGTGTGGCCGTCGCCCTGATCGGATTTTCCGCGCTGATGCTGGGAACGTTCTCGCGGTTCGGCGTCTGGCGTCAGGCTTTCCTCGCCTTTGTTGTGCTGATTTTTGTCGAGGGCTTGCGCGGAGTTGTCTCGGAGCCGGTTCTGCAAAACCCCAGCCTGTGGCCGCTGATTTACCTGCCGACCTTGCTGGGGCTTTTGGTGGCGCTGATCTTCCTGATTTTATCAGTCCGGCCCAAACGGACCCGGGCGGAGGCGCCCGCATGAAGCTTGATCTCTATTATGCGCGCCGCTTTCTGCAGTGGTTCCTGGTGATTGTTGCGGTGCTGATGACACTGGTGGTGCTGATCGACCTGAACGAACAGGTCCGCCGGTTTGAGGCGATCGACCTCAGCCTGCCGCAATTGCTTGGCCTGACCCTGCTGAACGTTCCGGCCGCCCTCAGCGAGTTCCTGCCGCTGATCATGATCCTGTCGACCATCGTGCTGTTTGTCGGCCTTGCCCGCAGCAGCGAGCTGGTGGTGACCCGCGCCATCGGCCGGTCCGGCATCCGCGCGCTGGCGGCACCGGTGCTGGTGGCCGCGGCAATCGGCGCCTTGGCGGTCACCATGCTGAACCCGATCGCTTCGGCCACCGCCAACCGCTATCAGGACCTGGCCGAGACCTATCACAACGGCGGGCCGTCGGCGCTGTCGCTGTCCGGCGAAGGCCTGTGGCTGCGCCAGGGCGGCGCCAGGGGCCAGTCGGTCATCCACGCCAAAGGCTACAGCGGCGACGCGGCGGATATCACTTTGCTTGACGTGTCGATCCACGCCTATACCAGTGTCGGCGGCCTGGTCCGCCGCATCATTGCCGACAGCGCCCGGCTGGAGGGCAGCAACTGGATCCTGTCCAATGCCAAAACCTGGCCGCTGGCGGCTGGCATCAACCCCGATTCCAACGCCGCCCGGCATGACGAGCTGCATTTGCCCACAACACTGACCACCGACCGGATCCGCGATACCCTGGGCACGGCCAGCGGCATCTCGATCTACGATCTGCCCTCCACAATCCGCGAATTGTCTGCCGCAGGTTTTACCACCAAACGCTACGAGGTCCGCTATCAGGCGGAACTGGCCCGCCCTCTGTTTCTTATCGCCATGGTTCTGGTCGGTGCCTCCTTCACCATGCGGCACGCGCGCTTTGGCGGCACCGGCCTGGCGGTGCTGATGGCGGTCCTTTTGGGATTCGGGCTTTATTTCATCCGCAATTTCGCGCAAATCCTTGGCGAGAACGGGCAAATCCCTGTGGCCCTGGCCGCATGGGCGCCGCCCGCCGCCGCGATACTTTTGACCTTGGGACTGCTTCTCCATGCCGAAGACGGGTAAATTGCGCCGCGCACTGCTTCTTTCGGCTGTGCTGCCCTGGCTCGCCCTGACAGCCCCGGCGCAGACCGCGGCACTGCCTGATCCGGCGCAGCCCGCGATGCTGGTTGCAGATCAGGTCTTCATCACCCCTGACCGCACCTTGGTGGCCGAAGGCAATGTCGAGGCGTTTCAAGGCGATATCCGGCTGCGCGCGCAAAAGATCACGTTTGATCAGACCACCGGCACCCTGCAGATCGAAGGCCCGATCCGCATCGACCAGCAAGGCGATATCACCATACTGGCCACCGCTGCCGAGCTGGACCGCGACCTGCGCAACGGATTGCTGACCGGCGCCCGCATGGTGTTCCAGCAGCAGCTGCAGCTGGCCTCGCTTCAAATGACCCGGGTCAGCGGCCGCTACACACAGCTGTACAAGACCGCCGTCACCTCCTGCCATGTGTGCGAGGATGGACGCCCGCCGCTCTGGCAGATCCGGGCTGAGCGGGTGACCCACGACCAGCAGGCACGCCAGCTCTATTTCGAAAGCGCCCAGCTGCGGGTGCTGGACGTGCCGGTGTTCTATTTTCCGGCGATCCGCCTGCCTGATCCTTCACTGGAGCGGGCCAGCGGATTTCTGGTGCCTTCGATACGCTCCACGTCGAATCTCGGCACCGGGGTCAAGGCGCCCTATTTCTTCACGCTTGGCCCGCACCGCGACCTGACGCTCGCGCCCTATATTTCGTCCAGCACCCAGACGCTGGACGTCCGCTACCGCCAGGCCTTCCGCCGCGGCAGGATCGAATTCAACGGGGCCTACACCCGCGACGATCTGTTTTCCGGCGAAGACCGCGGCTACATCTTTGGCGAAGGCCAGTTCGATCTGCCGCGGGACTTCCGCTTCACCTTTGATGTCAAAGCGGTCTCGGACGACGCCTATCTCGAGGACTACGGCCTGCCGGAACTGGACCGTTTGCGGTCCGAGGCGGTGCTGTCCCGCGCCAAACGCGACAGCCTGTTCCGCGCCTCCCTGACCCATTACAAAACCCTGCGTACCAGCGAAGAGCAGGCGAACATTCCTTCTGGAATCGCGGAAGCCTTCTATCAGACCCGCCACCATCCCGCCCTCACCGGCGGCGAGCTGCGGCTGACCCTGCAGGGCCATGGCCACCGCCGCAGCTCCAGCATCGACGGCACCGCCACTGACAGCAACGGGCGTGACCTTGCGCGGCTCACTGCCGACATTGACTGGCGCCGCAGCTGGCGCCTGGGCTATGGCATCCTGGCGGAATGGGAGCTCGGCGCCGCAGCAGACGCGTTCCGCGCTTATGACGACAGTTTCTTCAACGAAGAGGTCACCCGCCTGACGCCGCGCACCGCGCTGACCCTGCGTCTGCCGATGAGCCGCCGCGAGGCTGGCGGCGCCACCCAGTACCTGGAGCCGATCCTGCAGCTGGGCTGGCGCGACGAGGGCGGCGGCAGCGTGGTCACCGAGGAAAGCCGCTTTGTCGAGTTTGACCAGGGCAATCTGTTGTCACTGTCGCGGTTTCCCTCCACCGACGCCCGCGAGGACGGCCTGACCCTGGTCTACGGCGCCAACTGGGCGCGTTATGCGCCCACCGGCTGGCAGGCCTATGCAACCGTCGGCCAGGTGCTGCGCAGCGACGGCGATGACCGGTTCACCAAAAGCTCCGGCCTCAGCGGCACCTCCTCGGATTTCCTGCTGGCAGGCCAGATCAAATTCGGCGACGGGCTGGCCCTCTCTACCCGCGGCTTGCTGAACGGTTCACTGAACTTCTCCAAGGCAGAACTGCGCGGCGACTGGCGCACCAGCCGCTCCAGCCTTTCCGGCACCTATCTGTGGCTCGGCACCGACCCCGATGAAGACCGGGCCGAGGAAAGTTCGGAGCTGTGGGTCGACGGCAGCTATGATTTCACCCCCAGCTGGTCCGCCAGTGCCCGGCTGCGCTATGATATTTCCGACGCCCGCGCCACCCGTGCAGGTCTCGGCGTGGCCTACAGCAACGAATGCGTGACGGTCGACCTTTCAGTCAACCGCCGCTATACCTCAACAACAAGTGTTGAGCCGACAACCGATTTCGGCTTTACCATCTCGCTCAGCGGATTTTCCGTAAAGAGCGGCAGCAAACAGTACAGGCGGTCATGCAGCAAGACGTGAATACCCGGTTCCCGGCTCCTTTCCTTTCCCGTGCTCTCAAAACCGCAGCCGCGCTGGCGCTGGCCGCGGGGCTGTCCTGGACCGGCCTGCCGGCAGGAGCACAAAACCTCTTTGCCCCGGCCATCACCGTGAATGACGAGGTCATCACCCGGTATGAGCTGGAACAGCGCGCCCGCTTCCAATCGGCGCTGCGGGTGCCCGGCGATCCTCTGGCCACCGCCCGCGAAGAGCTGATCAACGACCGGCTCAAACTCGCTGAACTGGAGCAGGCCGGGATCGAACTGGCCGAAGAAGATATCACCGCCGGCATGGAAGAGCTGGCCGCACGCGCCAACCTGTCGCTGAACGAATTTCTCACCGCCTTGCAGCAAAGCGGCGTGGAGCCGCAAACCCTGCGCGATTTCACCAAGGTCGGGCTGGGCTGGCGGGAATACACCCGCGCCCGCTTCCTGTCCCGCGCCCGCCCCACTCCGGAGGAGATTGACCGCGCCATGGGCTCGGCCGGCACCGGCAGCGTCCAGGTTCTTCTCAGCGAATTCATCGTTCCGATCAACGAACAGAACGCAGCGCAGGTCGAAGAGCTGATCGAACAGGTCGCCCGGCTGAAAGGCTACGACAGCTTCTCAGCTGCCGCTTCCCAGTATTCTGCTGCCGCCAGCCGCAACGAGGGCGGACGCCTGCCCTGGATGCCGCTGACCCAGCTGCCGCCGCAGCTGCAAGAGGTTGCGCTGGCGCTGAAACCCGGCGAGATTTCCGAACCGCTGCCGCTGCAAAGCGCTGTGGCCCTGTTCCAGATGCGCGGCGTGCGCGAAGTTGAGGGCGCAGCACCGCGCTTCACCGCGATCGAATACGCTGCCTATCATGTGCCCGGCGGCCGCACGCCCGAAGGGCTTGCCGCGGCGCAAAAGGTGGTGGACAGCGTCGACACCTGCGAAGATTTCTATGGGCTGGCCCAGGGTCAGGACCCCTCGGTGCTGGATGTGCAAAGCCTGCAGCCGTCAGAAATCCCCCGCGATATCGCGCTGGAACTGGCCAAACTGGACCCGGGTGAGACCTCCACTACGCTGACCCGCAACAACGGCCAGACACTGATGGTGCTGATGCTCTGTGGCCGCACTGCCGACCTGGGCGAGGACAGCTCGCGCGAGACCGTGGCCAATGCGCTGACGGCACAGCGGATGGCCTCACTGGCCGGCAGCTACCTTGAACAGCTGCGCGCCGACGCCCGGATCAACATCAAATGAGCTTATCCGGGCCGATTGCCCTTAGCTGCGGCGAACCCGCAGGCATCGGCCCGGAAATTGCCGTCAAGGCTTGGGACGCACTGCGCAGCTCTTGCCCGTTCTTCTGGATCGGCGACCCGCGCCACCTGCCTGCGGGCACCCCGGTCAAGGAAATCACCGCCCCGGCTGAGGCTGCTGCAGCCTGCACAGACAGCTTCCCGGTACTGCCTCTCGCCTTTGGCGGCAGCGCAGCCAAGGGCGCTGCCGACCCGGCCAACGCCGCTGGCGTCATCCGGTCCATTGAGACCGCAGTCCAATTGGTCCAGACCGGCAAAGCCGCCGCTGTCTGCACCGCCCCGATCCACAAAAAGGCGCTGATTGACGGCGCCGGCTTTGCCTATCCCGGCCACACCGAATTTCTGGCGTCCCTCGCCGGCCGCAATCGCGTGGTAATGATGCTGGCCAGCGAGCAGCTGCGGGTTGTGCCCGCCACAATCCACATCGCTTTGTCCGAAGTCCCTAAGGTCCTGACCCCGGAACTGCTGCGCGAAACCGTTGAGATCACCGCTGCCGGCCTAAGCGGTCAGTTCGGCATCGCAGCGCCCCGCATTGCTGTCGCCGGGCTCAACCCGCATGCAGGCGAAGGCGGCGCCATGGGCCATGAGGAATTGGATTGGATCAACGCCCTGATCCGTCAGATGCAGTCGGAAGGCCTGAATGTCACCGGCCCGCACCCGGCGGACACACTGTTCCATGCGGCCGCCCGCACCCGCTATGACGCGGCGGTCTGCATGTATCACGACCAGGCGCTGATCCCGATCAAGACGCTGGATTTCGACCGCGGCGTCAATGTAACCTTGGGCCTGCCCTTCATCCGCACCTCGCCCGATCACGGCACCGCCTTTGACATCGCAGGCACCGGCCAAGCCAACCCAACCAGCCTGATCGAAGCCCTGAAGCTGGCGCAGCGGATGGCTGCCAGCCCTTGATTCTTCCCCGGACGGCAAATATCCCCGCCGGAGGCATGAAATCTCTGGCGCGCCGCCCGCGCCATGTCCCAAGGTACAGATGATATGAGCGCTATCGATAGCCTTCCTCCCCTGCGTGACGTGATCGCAACGCATCAATTGTCGGCGCGCAAATCACTGGGCCAGAATTTCCTGCTGGACCTGAATCTCACCGCCAAGATCGCCCGCCAAGCCGGTGATCTGACGGGCTGTGATGTGCTGGAAATCGGCCCCGGCCCTGGCGGGCTGACACGCGGGCTGCTGGCCGAAGGCGCCCGGCGGGTGCTGGCAGTAGAGAAAGACAGCCGCTGCCTGCCCGCATTGCAGGAAATCGCAGATGCCTATCCGGGCCGGTTTGAAGTCATCAACGGCGACGCGCTGGAGATCGACCCGCTGGCGCATTTGACCCCGCCGATCCGCATCGCCGCCAACCTGCCCTATAACGTCGGCACCGAGCTGCTGGTGCGCTGGCTGACACCCAAGGAGTGGCCGCCGTTCTGGCAGAGCCTCACCCTGATGTTCCAGCGCGAGGTGGCCGAGCGTATCGTGGCCCTGCCCGGCTCCAAGGCCTATGGCCGGCTGGCAATCCTGGCGCAATGGCGGGCCGATGCACGCATTGTGCTGTCGTTGCCGCCCGGCGCCTTCACCCCGCCGCCCAAAGTCTCCAGCGCGGTGGTGCATCTCGATGCCCTGCCCGAGCCGCGCTTCCCGGCTGATGCAGCCATCCTGTCGCGTGTCGTGGCCACGGCCTTCAACCAGCGCCGCAAAATGCTGCGCTCCTCGCTCAAAGGCGTCTCACCGGTGATCGAGGACCACCTTAACGCTGCCGGCATCCCGCCCACCGAACGCGCTGAACAGGTGAGCCTTGAGGCCTTCTGCGCGCTTGCCCGCGAACTGGCCAAAGCCTGAACAGAAACGGAAAAAACCCCCGGGCAGTCAGCGCCGGGGGTCTTTTTGATTGCCGGATCCGGCGCTGATTACTCAGCCGCCTCTGCCGGGCCTTCTTCGGCCTTCGGCTTGGGCTTGGCGCGCGGACGGGCTGGTTTCTTCGGCGCCGGTGCCTCGCCGCCTTCACTTGCTGCAGGCGCATCGGCAGCCTTGGCCGCGGGTTTGCGCGGGCGGGGCTTGCGGGCCGGAGCCTTTTTGGCGGGTGCTTCAGCCGGCGCTTCAGCAGATGCTGCCGACTGGCTTTCCGGTGTTTCCACCAGGCCGCTGTCGCCGCCGTTGCCATTGTCGCCGCGCGGGTCGATCATCTCGGGCTGCGGGGCCGCTGCCGGATCAGCTGCGGGCGGTGCCGCTGCGGGGGATGCCGCTGCGGCAGCCGCAGCTTCCCGCTCCTGGCGTTCCAGCCGCTCGGTGCGTTCGCGGTCGCGCTCGGCCTGGCGTTCGCGGTTCTGCCGCTCCTGCTCATCGCGGCGCGCATCGATTTCGCGCTGTGCTTCATTGAGCAGCCGCAGATAATGCTCTGCATGCTGCTGGAAATTCTCTGCCGCAACCCGGTCATTGCTCAGCTGCGCGTCCCGCGCCAGCTGATTGTATTTGTCAATGATCTGCTGCGGGGTTCCGCGCACCTTGCCTTCGGGACCGGAGCTGTCGAACACCCGGTTGACAACATTGACGCCATTCGGGCGATTCCGGTTGTTCGACTTGGAACGTGAACGTGATTTTGACGATCTCATATGCCTAGCGTAAGCCTTGAGTTAATGCGCCGTAGACCCTGTTCTACGCGTCTTAGCGCCGGATCATTAGCTTTTTTGGGCTTGATGCCGCGGGAAGGCTTGGAAAGCGTTCTCCTGAAGCGGCTCTTCTTGAGTAACCATGTTACGAAGCCCCAGACAAGGGGCACAACAGTGTTTTCTTTGATTTTTCTTCCGAAATTGTGAATCTTCGCGTTAAAAGCGGTGTTTTGCGCCGGAATGCGCCCGTACCACCCGGTCCCGGCCGTCCAAATCCGGCAGCACAGCAATGCCGCTTAACCCTGCCATTTCCAGCAGCGCGCCGACCGCCTGCCCCTGCGTCGGGCCGATTTCCAACAGCACCCGCCCGCCCGGCGCCAGATGCGCCGCAGCCTGCGCAGCTATCCGCCGGTAGGCGCCCAGCCCGTCGCCGCCATCTGTAAGTGCAATGCCCGGCTCATGCCCGCGCACCTCTGCGGACAGCCCGTCCATCTCGTCCAGCGCAATATAGGGCGGGTTGGATACGATCAGATCAAACGTCCCCTCGACACTCTCAAACCAGTCCGACTGCTGAATATCTGCCCGCGCTTCAACCCGGTGCAAAACGGCATTGGCGCTAGCCTGCAGGCAGGCCGCCTCGCTGATGTCCACCCCCAGTCCGGTGGCCTCCTGCCGCTCGGCCAGCAACGTCACCAGAATACAGCCCGAGCCAACGCCTAAGTCCAGCACCCGCGCGTATGGTTCCGCCAGTGCGGCCTCTATCAGGATCTCTGTTTCGGGCCGCGGATCCAGAACATCGCGGGACACTTTGAAACGGCGGCCATAGAATTCCCGCTCGCCGATCAGATGCGAGACCGGCACCCGCACCGCCCTAAGCGAAATCAGCTGCTCATACCGTTCTGCTACTTCCTGCGCCAGCTCCTCGGGCGCGATCAGCGTCACCCGGCTGGCTTCGATCCGCGCCGCATGGGCCAGCAGCACCCGCGCATCCCGCGCCGGGTCATGAACCCCGGCCGCGCGCAGCCGGGACGCCGCTGCTGCCATCGCCTGTGCCGCGGTTTCTGCCATGCTCACTGCCCCATCTCGGCCAGAAGCCGCGCCTGATTGTCTGCAGTCAGCGCATCGACAATCTCGTCCAGATCGCCGCCCATCACCTGATCCAGCTTGTAAAGCGTCAGGTTGATGCGGTGATCGGTCATCCGCCCTTGCGGAAAATTATAGGTGCGGATGCGTTCCGACCGGTCGCCCGAGCCCACCTGGCTTGCCCGGTCCGCAGACCGCTCATTGTCGATCCGCTGCCGTTCCAGATCATAGAGCCGGGTTTTCAGCACCTGCATGGCAATTTCGCGGTTTCGGTGCTGGGATTTCTCTGACGACGTCACGATCAGCCCGGTCGGCAGGTGGGTGATACGGACAGCCGAGTCGGTGGTGTTCACATGCTGCCCGCCCGCACCCGAGGCCCGCATGGTATCAATACGGATGTCGTTGGCATCAATATGAATGTCCACATCCTCGGCCTCCGGCAGCACCGCCACAGTGGCCGCCGAGGTATGTATGCGCCCTCCGCTTTCTGTGGTTGGCACCCGCTGCACCCGGTGGACGCCGGATTCATATTTCAGCCGGGCAAAGACATTCTCACCCTTGATATGCGCCACCACTTCCTTGATGCCGCCCAGCTCGGTCGCCTGTTCCTCGATGATCTCGACTTTCCAGCCCTGCGCCTCGGCATAACGCTGGTACATCCGCAGCAGATCGCCTGCAAACAGCGCCGCCTCGTCACCGCCGGTGCCGGGCCGGATTTCCAGCATCGCAGGGCGGCCATCGGCGGCGTCCTTGGGCAGCAAGGCCAGCTGCAGCGCCTGCTCAACTTCGGGGATTGCCGCCTTCAGCGCCGGGATCTCTTCCTCGGCCAGATCCTTCATGTCCGGATCACCCAGCATCAGCTCGGCTTCCTCCAGATCGCTCAGCAGCTTGCGGTAGGCCGTCACCTGCTCCGCCACCGGGCGCAGTCCGGAATATTCCTTGGCCAGCGCCGCAATGTCCCCGCCCCCGGCACCATCCGCCATTGCGGCTTCAAGATACTGAAACCGCTGCAGGATCTGTTCCAGCCGCTCTTCGGGGACCATGGGCGCGCCTATTCTTGTTCATGTTTTGGCCAAATCTTGCCTCTGTGATATGCTAGAGCCATGAAACATGCCAGTGCCCTTGTCGTTTCCATTCTAATGGCTGCCTCCGGCAGTGCCTGGGCTGATGTGACCGGGCCGGGCGGCAAAACCATCGACTGCTATTGCACCGACAAGTCCGGCAGCCGCGTCGAGCTGGGCGAGCTGCGCTGCCTGCAGGTCGACGGGCGCATGTTCATGGCGCAATGCCAAATGTCGCTGAACGTGCCGATGTGGCGCGAGGTGCAAAGCAGCTGCCTTTCGGCGTCGCTGGGGGCAAACTCCGGTTCTTCGAACGCGCCATCAGACCTGCCGCGGCTCTGAGCCGCCCCGCCGGCTGTTCCGCTGCCCCTGCAACGTGAATACAGATGTCCGGCAAAGACGTCTTCATTAAGCTGGGCAGCCCGGGCATTCGCTAACCTTCACCCGGGCCGCAGCCACGCTTGATCAAGTAGTTACGCGACAGCTCATCTCTGTTGAGTTCACGGCAGAGCGTCTTATGACCGCCCCCCACGCTCAGCCCCTGCCGCGTGGCACGGGGAAGGGATGCCTGCGCCATCAATCCACAAACGGGGTGGAGCCGTCCCAAGCCGAACTGCTCGCCACTGGCGCCACTGCCGCCGCCGGGGCGGGCTGCGCGGTGACGATGTAGTCTTGCCCCACGCCTGCGACGGGGAAGCCATCGCCTCCGGATGCGCAAGTGCCGGAGAAAATTTTGTAGTCCGGTGCAGTTGGCAACACCCTCACATTGATTTCCGCAACAGATCCATTACCGCATATCTGGCCAGAGACCTGTGTTCTGATCTCTTGCGCCGTCCAACTGGCACCGGCACTGCCGCTGAAGCGGCCATTTCCATCCTTGTCGAATCGCAATTCATTGCTGGCAGGCGCGCCGCCGCAGGCCGCCAGCAGCGCACAACAGGCAAAGTACAGAACAGGTTTGGAAAAACTTAAGGCCACGAAATATTCTCCATATTTTAATAAAACAGCGCTTTAGGTCAGCGCATGCGAATAACATCTGCTTTGGAAGATGCCACGAACCACACCCAACAAACACCCTGCCGGGTCAAGGGTGGCGCAGCCACCGCGCGCCAGCGCGGCTTGCCCTTGACGCGGCAGAAACAAACACAATCGAAAGGGCGTCTTCAGGGGCAGTCCTGCCCCTGAAGCGCTTCTCAGCAAAAACCGTGGCTCATCGGCCCATGGCCGATGAGCCTGCGCCGCGCTTTGCGCGGCGCCCGGCCCAACTGTGAGGGGCTTTTCCCAAAAGCCCGCGAACAGGCGGGAGCACACCCAGGGTGTTACTCTCCAGCAGCAGCAGCCTGTGGATCCTCCGCCATCTCCGCCAGCCAGGTGTTAATCCGCTCCTTGTTGGCGCCCAGATCCGACCGCCCGAACCGCAGCCGCGCATAGACCTTCAGCAGATCCCCGTCCTGTGCTGCAGTGGTGTAATCCGGAAATCCCAGCACCTGGGTGCGGGTGATATAGGTCACCATTCCGTCTGCCGGCCCGCCTGCCAGCACGCTGGTGCGCGGGGCGTGGCTGGCGATGCGGTGGAACCGCTCCAGCCCGTCCGGCCCCGAGCGCACCACCCGGAACACGCCACCGCGGAACTCCTTGTCTTCAGTGAACTCCGGCTGAGTGTTCCAATCCAGCGGATCGCTTGGCGCCAGCCGGACAAAGCCCAAGACAGCAATGCCTGCCGCCAATACCAGCCAAGCAAACAGCATCAGCCGCCTCATTGCGGTTTCAAGGTCAACCCTTGCCTCCTCCCTTTGCGGCCCTCCCCCGGCCTGACGTGCAGGCCGGACCGCTTATTTTGTCGTCACCCCCGGCAGCACGCACAGCAGCTCATAGAGCAGATTGGCACCCACCAAAGCCGTGTTGCCCGAGGGATCATACGGCGGCGACACCTCCACCAGGTCGCAGCCCACGATGTTCACCCCCTTCAGCGACCGGATCAGCTCCAGCGCCTGCGGCGTGGTCAGCCCGCCGATTTCCGGCGTGCCGGTTCCCGGTGCATAAGCCGGGTCCAGACTATCGATATCATAAGACACATAAACCGGCCTATTGCCGATATCGCGGCGAATTTCCGCACCCATCTGATGCAGCTGCCGCCCCCACAGCTCCGCCGCGGGGAAATGCTGAAAACCCCAGCTTTGCGCCTCGGTAAAATCGCTGGCGGCGTAACCTGTGCCGCGGATACCGATCTGATAAGTCTTGTCGGGGACAATCAGCCCTTCTTCAAAGGCGCGGCGGAACACGGTGCCATGGGTTTCGCGCTCACCGAACATCTCGTCGTTCACATCCGCATGGGCATCCACATGCACCAGCGCCACGGGGCCGTATTTCTTGGCAATCGCCCGCAGAATCGGCAGGGTGATCGAATGATCGCCGCCCATTGCCACCGGGATCACGCCGCCGGACAGGATCGCCTCATAGCTTTCCTGAATGATGCGCAGCGATTCCGGCAGCGAAAACGTGTTGATCGCCAGATCACCGATATCGCCAATGTTCAGACTGTCAAACGGCGCAGCACCTGTCGCCATGTTATAAGGCCGCAGCATCGCGCTTTCGGCCCGGATCTGCTTGGGGCCGAAACGGGTGCCCGACCGCCAGGAGGTGCCAATGTCCATTGGAACCCCCAGAACGGCCACATCCAGGCCCTCCAGAGAGGTTGCCTGCGGCAGCCGCATAAAAGTGTTGGGACCGGAGAACCGGGCCAGGTCATTGCCGCTGATCGGTTGATTGAAGTCAGTCATTGTCTCTCATGTTCCAGCCCAGTAGGCAGATGATTTCCGTCGCCACATGTGCCCCGGCAATAGCAGTTGCGCCAGTTGTGTCAAAGGGGGGAGAAACCTCGACCACGTCACCGCCCTTGATATTGATGCCGGCAATCTCCCGCAGGATGCGCGCCGCTTGCGCCGAGGTCAGCCCGCCCCAGACCGGCGTGCCGGTGCCGGGCGCATAAGCCGGGTCCAGGCAGTCGATGTCAAATGTCAGGTAAGCCGGGCGGTCGCCCAGGATCGCCTTGATCCGCTTCGCGGTCTCCACCGGCCCGATCTCATGCACTGTGGGGGCGTCAATGATGTTGACGCCCAGCGTATCGTCATTGGTGGTGCGGATCCCCACCTGAACGGATGTTGCCGGGTCCACGATCCCCATTTTCACCGCCTTATAGAACATGGTGCCGTGATCCACCCGGTCCATGTTGTCATCCGGCCAGGTGTCGGTATGGGCATCAAACTGCAGCAGCGAGATCGGCCCGTATTTCTCGGCATAGGCTTTCAGGATGGGAAAACTGATGTAGTGATCGCCGCCCAGCACAACCGATGCCGTGTCCTGTGCCAGAATGCCCCGGATATGCTCCGTCAGGGCGGTGGGAAATCCCGGCACATTGGCATGATCAAATGCCAGGTCGCCATAGTCGGCAATCGCCAGAGTGCTTAAGGGTTTATGCGGCCAGCCATAAGGTTCATCCGGGCTTTGCAAGGTAGAGGCCTCGCGGATCGCCCGCGGCCCCAGCCGCGTGCCGGGCCGGTTGGTCACCGCCTGGTCAAACGGCACGCCGGTGACGGCAATATCCACGCCGGTCAGGTCCTTGGTGTATTTACGGCGCAAAAATGACACCGCCCCGCCAAAGGTGATCTCAAAACTCAAACCCTTCATGTCCTCGCGGGTGAAGGCGTGATCGATCATGTGTTTTGCGTCTTCCAGTGCCATGGCGATGCATCCCTGTCCTTCGGCTTCAGCTTTTGATCAAATACCCGCTTTGCAGGCCCCTGTCATCTGCGCAGGCCCTTACCCGCCCACCGGCTGCGCCCGCTCCACCAGCCGGGCAAAGAACGACGCCCCGACCGGTGCGATCGCGTCGTTGAAATCATACTTGGGGTGATGCAGCCCCGCACTGCTGCCCTGACCCAGAAACAGGTAGGAGCCGGGCCGCGCCTGCAGCATATAGGCAAAATCCTCCGCCCCCATCTCGCGGCCGCCATCAGGCACAACATTGCCCTCGCCCGCGATCTCCTTGGCAACCTCCACCGCAAATGCGGTCTTCTCCGCATCGTTGAATGTGGCCGGATACCCGATCTCATAGTCCAGTTCCGCCTCAACACCGTAACTGGCAGCCTGCCCCGCCACGATCTCCTTCATCCGCCGCCTCACCATCTTCTGCACCTCCGGGTTAAAGGTGCGCACGGTGCCGTTGATATAGGCGGTATCCGGGATCACATTATCGACAGTGCCGGTATGGATCTGAGTAACCGAGACCACCAGATCCTCCAGCGTGTGATGGTTCCGCGACACGATGGTCTGGATCGCTTGCGCCATACCGCAGGCCGCCATCACCGGATCACGGGTTTCATGCGGCATCGCACCATGGCCGCCCTGCCCCTGAATGTGAATGTGAAAGGTGTCCACCGCCGCCATCAGCGCCCCGGGCGTGGTCAGGAAATGCCCCGCCGGCAGCCCCGGCGCATTGTGCAGCGCATAGATCTCGCCGATATTAAACCGCTCCATGATGCCCTCTTCGACCATGATGCGCGCGCCGCCGATCGCCTCCTCGGCGGGTTGAAAGATCAGCGCCGCCCGGCCCATGAAGTTACGCGTCTCCGCCAGGTATTTCGCCGCCCCCAGCAGCATGGCGGTATGCCCGTCATGGCCGCAGGCATGCATGTTGCCCGCATGACCCGAGGCGTAATCCACCCCTGTCTCCTCCGGGATCGGCAAAGCGTCCATATCAGCCCGCAAGCCGATGGTCGGACCATCCCCCTGCCCGTTGATGATCGCCACCATGCCGGTCTGCGCGATCCCCTCATGCAGCTCATCAACCCCGATTTCCCGCAACCGCTCCGCCACAAAGGCGGCGGTCTTGGGCAGGTCCAGCGCCAGCTCGGGGATCTGATGCAGATGCCGCCGCCAGGCCTTCATCTCCTCGGCGTAATCGGCAATACGGTTCACAACGGGCATTGGGGTGGACTCCTGCAGCAGACTCGGGATTGATGCATCAGACACTGGAACAAGAGCCGCCGCAATGCCCCAAACAGACCTGATTCACGATGAGACCGCAGGCATCGAACGCCTGCTTGAAATCATGGCGCGCCTGCGCGATCCCAAAACCGGCTGCCCCTGGGACATCGAACAGGATTTTGCCAGCATCGCCCCCTATACCATTGAAGAGGCTTACGAAGTTGCCGATGCAATCGACCGCGGAGCCTGGGATGAGCTGAAGGGCGAACTCGGTGATCTGCTGTTCCAATCCGTCTTCCACGCCCAGATGGCGCAGGAGGCAGGTCACTTCACCTTTCAGGACGTGGTCCGGACCATGTCGGACAAGATGGTCTCACGCCATCCGCATGTGTTCGGGGATGAAAACCGCGAGAAATCCGCCGAACAGCAAACCCGGGATTGGGAAGCGATCAAGGCAGCGGAACGCGCCGGAAAGGAACAGAAAGGCACACTGGATGGCGTCGCCGTGGGCCTGCCTGCCCTCTTGCGCGCCTACAAGTTGCAAAAACGCGCCGCGCGCGTCGGCTTTGACTGGCCCTCGGCCGACAATGTCATCGCCAAGATCACCGAGGAATGCGCCGAACTGGTCGAGGCCCGCGACACCCTCACTCAGACAGAAGTCGAAGAAGAATTCGGCGACCTGATGTTTGTGATGGCCAATCTGGGCCGCCATCTGGGGGTTGAGCCCGAAGCCGCCCTGCGCGCCGCCAATGCCAAATTCACCCGCCGGTTCGAAGGCGTCGAAGCCAAGCTAACCGCCCGCGGCAAACGCCCCGAGGACAGCGATCTGGCCGAAATGGACGCCCTCTGGGACGCGGTCAAGGCAGATGAACGCGCCTGAGCGCGCATCTTTCATTCATCTTTCTTCAAATACTCATATCCCGGCGGCGCAGCCGCCGGGCAGCCAAAGGCTTCAGGCCAGGCCGGCCTTTTTCAGGTTTCCCATGATGGTCTTGAAGTCCTGAATGATCTTTTCCTTCTTCATCAGATCTTTCCACAGCTTCTCGCCGGTCTTCTTGTCGCCAACAGCGATATTGACCATCACATCCTTCAGCTTTTTCACATCGGTGATGCCCAGCAGCTTGGCCGCCTTCTTGGGATCGCCCATCCGGTTTTCGGCCACGTATTTCTTGTATTCATCGCTGCCGGTGAAGCCCATCACATCCTTGTTCAGCATCAGGACGACTTCTCTCTTGCCGGTCTCGATGATCTTCTTCCAATCGCCGCTCTTGAAGTCCTTCTTCTCCGCCAGAAGCTTGGCCGCATTGTAGGTCTTCGAGGTGATATTGACCGGCTCCTTGCCCTTTTTCTGATCCATATAGCGGGCCCACAGCGATTCCGGGTTGCCCTTGTTCTGCGTGAACATGAACTCATTCAGACAGTAACGCCGCTTGCAGTACTCCATGTAAGAAGCGGTCATCTTCTTGTCCTTCAGAATGTCGCCGACAACTTTGGGATCATTGCTCATGTCTCTTATTCCTCATGAAAATCAAAATACATCTTCCGGCAAAACACCGCAGAACCAATACTTCCCGTTTCCGGGCTTCAAAAGCCGCTGCGCATCCGGGACCATCCCGCCCCGCCTGACGCTGCGTCAAGCAACCATAGAAAGCAAACGCCGCAACGGCAAACTTCCGTCGCAGAAAATGTCCGGAAATTTGCACCGCCGGTGCGGCAGCGGTTCAATCCCGGCTAAACTGCGCGTAGTCTCATGGCTCACCAGCAGCGGAGAGTGCCATGGCACCGAGAAAAATCATCATCGACACCGATCCGGGACAGGATGATGCAGTGGCCATCCTGCTGGCGCTGGCCAGCCCCGAAGACCTGGATCTGCTTGGCATCACCTGTGTCGCAGGCAATGTGCCGCTTGCGCTCACCAGCAAGAACGCCCGAATTGCCTGCGAAGCTGCCGGCAAGACGCATGTGCCGGTTTACGCGGGCAGCAAGGCGCCGCTTTGCCGGCCGCTGATCACCGCCGAACATGTGCACGGCCAAACCGGCCTCGACGGGCCAACGCTATGGGAGCCGGACATGCCGCTTGCCGCAGGGCACGGCGTCGATTTCATCATCGACACCCTGCGCCGGGAACCAGCAGGCACTGTCACCCTCTGCACGCTGGGGCCGCTCACGAACATTGCCGCCGCCTTTAACCGGGCGCCCGACATCATCGAACGGGTGCAGGACGTCGTGATGATGGGCGGCGCTTATTTCGAGGTCGGCAACATAACCCCGGCGGCTGAATTCAACATTTACGTCGACCCGGAAGCCGCTGAAATCATGTTCAGATCCGGCGCGCCGATCACCGTGATGCCACTGGACGTGACGCATAAGGTGCTGGCCACCCAACCCCGCGTCGAAGCAATCCGCGCCCTGAATTCCCGCGTGGGAACCTTCACCGCAGATATGCTCGATTTTTTCGAACGCTTCGATGTGGAAAAATACGGCTCCGAAGGCGGCCCGCTGCATGACCCCTGTGTCATTGCCTGGCTGTTGCAGCCCGGCCTGTTCGCCGGCCGTCATGTGAATGTCGAGATCGAAACACGCTCCGAACTCACCCTTGGCATGACCGTCGCCGATTGGTGGGGCGTCACCGGCCGAAAACCCAACGCCCTGTTTATCGGCGATGCCGACGCGGACGGTTTCTTTAAACTCCTGACCGAAAGGCTCGCCCGACTATGAGCGCCGCCCTGCATCTTGCCAAGCCTGAACACCTGGACCGGGTGCTGGCGCTGGTTGCCGCCTTCCATGCCGAATCCGGTCTGGAAACAACCGAGGACCACCGCCGCGCCGGGGTTGAGCCGCTGCTGAACGGGCACCCTTACGGCGCGGTTTACCTGATCGGCCCGACCCGCGCGCCGATCGGCTATATCGTCATCACCTTTGGCTGGTCGGTGGAATTCGGCGGCATGGACGGCTTTGTGGATGAACTGTACATCCGCCCCGCGGTGCGCGGCCGCGGCGTTGCCACCGAGGTGCTGACCGAACTGCCGAAAACCCTGGCCACGGCTGGATTGCGTGCCCTGCATCTGGAGGTGGACCGTGAAAACGAGACCGCCCGGCGGCTCTATCTGCGTACCCGGTTTAAGCCGCGCGACAGCTACATGCTGATGACCAAGGAGATGTAAGCCAAAAGGCACAGCCGTCAAGCTGCGCCCTCTGACCAGCTCTCCCCCCAAAGAGCCTGTTCTATCGCTGCCGGAATGGCAGTTGGAGCTGCGGCAGGCACGGTGGCAATTCAAAACAGCCAGACAAAACAATGTGCCAGTTCGCGCGGTGATGGAACCTCACGCACCGCGGCGGACTAAATGTGCCGCCGCACTCTCCTTAGGTCTGACGCTCCGCCCCCCGGCCAGGGCGCCAGCCATCCGGTCCTGAATTCCCGGATGGTAGATGAAACCGGCCGTTGCACTCACAACTTCTGACCGGATCCGGCGGTGCAGCGGCATCCCCGCCAAGCGGGAAGTATTCCGGGCTGCTGCACCCTGGTAGTATTGAAAGACCCGCTGGAATTGCCAATTTGCGAAAACCTTGTTTTGGCATGCTGGTCTCTCCTCTCCCGCGGTAACACCCGGACCGCGTAAGACTAAGGTAACATGTCCGTGAAAGCCCGTCTGTGAACCGGGCCACACAACCGCGGGCCCTGTTTTCCGTTCACCTTCTGCATCCTGCCCTGCCTGCGGGCGGAGCTAAAGAAAAGCAAAGTCGCGGAACGTCGCCGCCTCACCCAGTTTACCCCCATCCGCCCCCAGCAAGGGCCAGATGATGGCATTGCGGATCTCGAACCGCCGCCCCAGGGCACTGATCCGCACGCCTGTGTAATTGCTGATAAAGCCCTTTGCGCGCATCTCAGCGAACATCGTGTCCCGCTGGCCCCGATGCGTCGGCTCCGCCGTCAGCCGCGACGGCATGGCTGTCAGCTGCTCCCAGCCCATCTCCCACAAGCGCTGCGCCGCCAGATTGCCATAGGTCAGCACCGGATCGGCGGCAGTGTTGTGCGACAGCACCGGGAAAGGCGCACGGTACAGCGCCTCGGCATCCGCCCCCTCCAGCAGCGGGCGGTCGGTGGCCTGGGCAAAGGACGTCAGCAGCAGGTCCGCGTGGGCGGTTTGATAGCTGTTTTCCGGAGAGGGTGTCTGCATCATTTATTTTTGTCCTCTGCCGGTTCCGTCGTGGCTGCATGCGGGAAAGCCAATCACGCGGCTGCGTATCTGACCAATGGCAATTGAGTAGAAGCCGTGTTCTTTTCCTGCATCATCCGCAGCTGCCGCAAAGACACCGGGCGCTGGCTCGCAAAGTTGGTGTTCTCAATCAAATGGGTACGGACACACGCCTCCGGCCCGTTGTAAACGATTTCGGCCTTCAGCTTTTTATAGTCAAGCAACAGGACAATAAGAAAATCGGCACCAGTGTTATGCGGTCGAAAATGTGCCGCTCCTTTAGGGTCCCCAGTTGCCTTGATCTGAACAGTCCTTCCGTCGGCTATCGTCGCATCGATACCCGGACTATTGTTGGCCGTGATTTTGAGACCAAAAGCGCGGGAGGCGATTGCTTCTCCGATGTCGCCTACAAGCTTGCCATCCAGAGTAAACTTCAAACCTGAACCCGCGAATTCATCTTCCAGCTTTGCCCGTGCTTCGAACAGAGTTTTCACCGCTTCAGGCAGGTTCAAAAATACGCCCATCGAAATGACTCCTCGAAAAAAGAAGGGCTGATTGACACCAGCCCTTCCGGATCATTCTTCGTAATGGAGGCGCTCAGCGCTTCAGGATCGAACGGCCTGCGTATTCGGCCACTTCGCCCAGCATTTCCTCAATCCGGATCAGCTGGTTGTACTTGGCGAGCCGGTCAGAGCGCGCCAGCGAGCCGGTCTTGATCTGGCCGCAGTTGGTGGCAACCGCCAGGTCGGCAATGGTGGCGTCCTCGGTCTCGCCCGAGCGGTGCGACATCACGTTGGTGTAGCGCGCACGATGCGCCATATCGACCGCCTTCAGGGTCTCGGTCAGGGTGCCGATCTGGTTCACCTTCACCAGCATCGAGTTGGCGCAGCCGCGCTCGATGCCCTCGGCCAGGCGCGCCGGGTTGGTCACAAACAGGTCGTCGCCCACCAGCTGCACCTTATCGCCGATCTCCTGGGTCAGCGCCTTCCAGCCGTCCCAGTCGTCTTCGCCCATGCCGTCTTCGATCGAAATGATCGGATAGTCGTTCACCAGCGCCGCCAGATAGGCCACGTTTTCCTCGGACGACAGGGTCTTGCCCTCGCCGGACAGCACGTATTTACCGTCCTTGTAATACTCGGTCGCCGCGCAATCCAGTGCCAGATAAATTTCCTCACCCGGCTTATAGCCTGCCTTCTCGATAGATTTCAGAACGAAATCAAGGGCTTCGCGGGTCGAGACAATGTTGGGGGCAAAGCCGCCCTCGTCGCCGATACCGGTCGAAAGACCCGCCGCCGACAGCTCTTTCTTCAGGGTGTGGAACACTTCGGACCCCATGCGCACCGCGTCGCGGATGTTCTCCGCGGCCACCGGCATGATCATGAATTCCTGAATGTCGATCGGGTTGTCGGCGTGCTCACCGCCGTTGATGATGTTCATCATCGGCACCGGCAGCACCCGCGCCGAAGTGCCGCCGATATAGCGGTACAGCGGCTGGGTGGTGAAATCGGCCGCAGCCTTTGCCACCGCCATCGACACGCCCAGGATCGCGTTGGCGCCCAAGCGGGCTTTGTTCTCGGTGCCGTCCAGCTCGATCATCGCCATATCCACGGCGACCTGCTCGCAGGCGTCAAAGCCGACCAGTTCCTCGGCGATTTCGCCGTTCACTGCGGCGACCGCTTCCAGCACGCCTTTTCCGAGGTAACGGGATTTGTCGCCGTCGCGCTTCTCCACTGCCTCATAGGCGCCGGTCGAGGCGCCCGAAGGCACGGCGGCGCGGCCCATGGTGCCGTCTTCCAGGATCACGTCGACCTCAACCGTCGGGTTGCCCCGGCTGTCGAGAATCTCACGGGCGTGAATGTCGATAATGGTGCTCATCTGTCCATCCTTGGTTTGGCCTGAAAGCGGCGCGTTCTGTTGCCAGCGTCATACCAGCCGCGGCGGAAATGTAAACCGGGCGCGTTATCGCTAACACACATGAAAGCGGCGGTTTAGGGCTAACATTGCTCTGTTTGCGCCAACAGGGTTGAACAATTGCACGCCGCGCTGCCGGCCTGAGACCTCAGGCCGCAGCAGCCGCCGCGCGCCGCGCCCGCCGGGCCAGCCGCTGCTCCCGGACAAAGGTATAAAGACCGGATGCGATAATCAGCGCCGACCCTGCCAAGGTCAGCGTATCGGGGCGCTCGCCAAAGACGATGACTCCTGCAAGGATCGAAAACAGCAGCCTTGTATAGCGGAACGGCGTCACCGCCGAGGCATCGCCAACCCGCGTCGCCGTCACGATGCCGTAATAGCCCAGCACCCCGAACAGCACTCCGCCGGCCATCATCATCCACTCGCCGCCCGTCAGCGCCTGCGCATCGCCCGGCGTGAAGATCAGCAGCAAAACCCCGGCCGGGATGACCGCCATAAATGCCTGAAAACTCAACACCGTTGATGGCACACCGCTGTCCATTGTGCGGGTCATCAGATCGCGCGCCGCAACCCCCAGCACTGCCACCACAACCAGCAGCGCCGCTGGCTCAAACCCGTCCAGCCCGGGCCGGATGATCAGCAGAACGCCAGCAAAGCCCACGCAGATCGCCAACCAGCGCCGCCAGCCCACGTCCTCCTTCAGAAACAGCGCCGCCCCCATGGTGATCACCAAAGGCGTTGCCTGAAACACTGCGGCCACGGTCGAGATATCCACCAGCGCCAAAGCCGAGGCAAACCCCATCGCCGACACCGCTTCCATGGCGGCCCGCATCACCGGCTTTTTGCGCCAGGCCCGCGCCGCCATCAGCCGGTGCCCTTGCATCTTGGCCATGACCGCAAAGACAAACCCGCTGCCCAGCCCCAGAAAAACCAGGATCTGCCCCACCGGCAAAGTGGCCGACAGACGCTTGATGAACATGTCTTCAAGCGTGAAAAAAGCCATTGAGGCAATGACCAGCAGAATACCATGCAGGTTGTTCATAAGCGCGCGTCCCGTATCCCGGTCCGGCAGTACGCCGGACCATCCGGGCAAAGAACATCAGCGCCCCGGCGCAGGCAACTCCGTTTGCGACCCGGTGTCATGACAAGACGTGAGCACAGATATCAATTTCCGTGATGCGCCGCGCGGCCCAGGCCGCCGGCGCAACCGGAGTTCTGCAAAATAATGCGGGCCGGGGCGGATGCTACTCCGCCTTGCGCGGCACCCCGTACAGCTCCAGCTTATGCCCGCGCAGCTCATAGCCCAGCTTGCGGGCGATCCGCTCCTGCAGCTCCTCGATCTCCGGGTCGCAGAACTCAATCACTTCGCCGGTGTTCATATCGATCAGATGGTCGTGGTGATCCCGCTCGGCATCCTCGTACCGCGCGCGCCCGTCGCCGAACTCCAGCCGTTCCAGAATGCCCGCCTCCTCGAACAGCTTCACCGTGCGATAGACGGTGGCGATGGAAATCGCCGCATCCATCGCACTGGCGCGGGCATACAGCTCCTCTACATCCGGGTGATCGCCGCTGTCCTGCAGCACCTGGGCAATCACCCGGCGCTGGCCGGTCATGCGCAGCCCCTTGGCTTCGCAACGGGCGATAATCGGCTTTGGCATCGAAGGTCCTCGCGGTTTTCTGGCTTTCCTCTTTAGCGGATGCAATCTGCGTCGAAAACAGGCTTTTCGCCGGCATCAACGGTTGACAATGCGCTTATCCACAGCCATTTGACGCCCAGGCATCCCTCCCTGCCGCGTGAGCAGAGACCAAGACCGGCCGCACCGCATGTGCGTGACAAGACACCCGGGGTCAAGTGATATGCCGACATTCCCAAAATCACGCGTGGGGATTGCAGAGGCCAGCGGCCTGGCATCCAGCCAGCGCGCGCCCGAGGTCCCTGCCCCGCAAGAAACCGCTGTTAGCAGCGGATCCGGCCCGTGCTGACGCAGGGCTGTGAAAGGACGATACGTGACTGAATTTTCGACCATGGGGCTTCCTGAAAAGCTCCTCACCCGGCTCCAGGACCTGGGCCTCAATGATCCCACCCCGATCCAGGCCCGCGCCATTCCGCATGCCTTGAACGGTCAGGACGTGCTGGGTCTCGCGCAGACCGGCACCGGCAAGACCGCCGCATTTGGCGTGCCGCTGATCGCGCAGATGATGCAATACGGCCGCAAGCCCGCTGCCAACACCGTGCGCGGCCTGGTGCTGGCGCCGACCCGCGAACTGGCCAACCAGATCGCAGCGACCCTGAAAGGCCTCACCGAAAACACCCCGATGAAGGTCGGCCTGGTTGTCGGCGGCGTGTCCATCAACCCGCAGATCTCCCGCATCGCCAAGGGCACCGACATCCTGGTTGCCACACCGGGCCGCCTGATTGACATCCTCGATCGCGGCGCACTGGATCTCGGCTCCTGCGACTTCCTGGTGCTGGACGAAGCCGACCAGATGCTGGACCTCGGCTTCATCCACACTCTGCGCAAGATCGCGGCGCTGCTGCCGGCCGAGCGCCAGACCATGCTGTTCTCGGCCACCATGCCCAAGCAGATGAACGAGATCGCCAACTCCTACCTGCAAAGCCCTGTCCGTATCGAAGTCTCGCCTCCGGGCAAAGCCGCCGACAAGGTCACCCAATCGGTGCATTTCATCGCCAAGGCCGAAAAGCTGAGCCTGCTGAAAGAGCTGCTGGCCGACCACAAGGACGAGCGCGCATTGGTCTTTGGCCGCACCAAACACGGCATGGAAAAGCTGATGAAGGTGCTGGACAAGGCAGGCTTTGCCGCAGCTGCCATTCACGGCAACAAATCCCAGGGCCAGCGCGAGCGCGCCCTTGCCGCCTTTAAATCCGGCGACATCAAGGTTCTGGTCGCCACCGATGTGGCCGCCCGCGGGCTGGACATTCCGGACGTGAAACACGTCTACAACTACGAGCTGCCCAATGTGCCGGACGCCTATGTGCACCGTATCGGCCGCACTGCGCGCGCTGGCAAGGATGGCGCTGCGATTGCGTTTTGCTCGCCGGATGAAATGGAAGAACTGAAGGCGATCCAGAAGGTGATGAAAACCACCATCCCCGTCGCCTCGGGCCGCGCCTGGGAGGCTTTGCCGGATCCGGCAGCGGCCGGTAAACCCGGCGGCCGTCCTGGCGCACGCCGCGGCGGCGGCGGTTTCGGCGGCGGCAAACCCGGCGGCCAGCGCCGCCGCGGCGGCGGTGGCTCGGGCGGCCAAGGCAAGCCCCAGGGCGCAAGCAACGGCCAGCGCGGCGGCCAAAAACAGCGCGCGCGCTAAGCCTGCCCGCGCAGCTCCGGGTCAAGGACAGTACTGCCGCAGCGCGTCAGCGCTGCTCATCCTTGCCCCGGAACAGCAAAGCACCAGCCACATTCAAACAGCCATCTTCAGGGGCAAACTCTGCCCCTGAAGCAGTTCCCTGCAGTTGAAACCTGCAGAAAATTGACCGGGGGACAGTTCCGGCTGCAAACATGCGCCCCTCCCCTGCGTTGCGCAGCAACGCCCGGCCCAAGGCCGCCAAGGGGCTTCAGGCACAGCCTGACGCCCCTGCGGGCGCGGGAGCGCTCCCGCTTCACACCGCCTGCAAATCCGCCCAGACCGGCAAATGGTCCGAGGCAATATGCGCAGGCCGGGCACCATGCACCCCATGCGCAACGGCTTTCAACCGCTTGCAATACGCAATCCGATCCAGTGCCCCCAGGGGCCGCAGCGCCGGAAAGCTCGCCTTGGGCGGCAGGAAAGTCAGCGCCGGTGTGATATGCTCCAGCACCGCCCCCCGCGACCACTCATTGAAATCCCCCGCCAGCACCACTGCGCTGTCCTCGCGCTTTGCCGCATGGGCCAAGGCACGCATCTGTTCACGCCGCGCCCGTCCCGTCAGCCCCAGATGCGCGCCAATCACCCGCACCGGCCCCAAAACCGTCTTCAGCTGAACCCAGACCGCGCCGCGCGGCTCCAGCCCTGGCAAAACGATATGGCCTTTGGCCTGCAGCACCACGCCATTCCGGAACAGCACCGCATTGCCGTGCCAGCCCAGGGACCCGGCTCCGCCCAGGTCCGCCGCCTGCCAGCCGGTTTCCGCGACCAGAAAATGCGGCAGCGCCGCGGGCCGCGGCGGCAGGCGCTTGTCAGCCTCCTGCAGCACCACCACGTCCGCAGCCAGTCCGGCGATCACCTGCAAGACACGCTCAGGCCGGCGGCGCAGGTCCAGGCCGATACATTTCTGAATATTGTAAGTGGCAATCCGCAGCGTATCCTGCGGCGGTTGATTGGGCATCCGGTGCCTCCAGGTTTGTCCGGAGTTTGGCGCAGGACACATCTGAAACACAACCGTCATCCCGACGCAGGCGTGGCCGGGGGCTGCCCGCCCCCTTTTGAGCCTGCGGCTCAATTCACCCCCGGGGAGTATTTGAAACCAGAAAGAAGCAGATCAGGTTCCGCAGAAAGTCGCCTGCACCACTTCCTCCGGTGCTGGCGGACGCTGCAGGTCTGTGTGTTCCGGCTGGTCCGCATAAGGGCTGGCCAGAACTGCGTTCAGCCGGTGAAACAGCGCATAGTCTCCCGCCACAGCGCCCGCAATCATCTCTTCGATGCGGTGGTTGCGCGGGATGAAGGCCGGATTGGCGGCCTGCATCACCGCTTGCGGGTCCGGCTCATCCGCCAACCGCGCCTGCCAGCCTTCGGCCCAGCCGTCATATACCGCCGGATCGGTGAATTGATCGCGCGCCGTGCCCGCCGCCAGCGCCCTGAAACTATTGGTGAAATCGCTTTGGTTTTCCGCCATCCGCTCCAGCAGGCCAGTGACCAGCTCCAGGTCATCTTCCTGCGCCGAAGTGATCCCCAGCTTGGCACGGAACCGGGTCAGCCAAACGTCCTCGGTCAGCTGCGGCATCGCATGAACGATTTCCGTGGCTTCCTCGACGCCTGCCTGCGGGTCGTCCAGCTGCTGGATCAGCGCAGTGGCCAGCTGTGCCAGGTTCCACACCGCAATATCGGGCTGGTTGGCATAGGCATACCGCCGCCCGCGGTCGATAGACGAGAACACGGTGTGCGGATGGTAGACATCCATAAAAGCGCAAGGGCCATAGTCGATTGTCTCGCCCGAAATCGCGGAATTGTCAGTGTTCATCACCCCGTGGATAAAGCCCACGCCCATCCAGGCTGCAATCAGCTTGGCCTGCGCATCGCGCACCGCCCTCAGCAGGCCCATGGCTCCATCCGCATTCGGGTAATGGCGGGCAATCGCATAGTCCGTCAGCTGCCGCAGGCTGTGTTTGTCGCCGCGCGCCGCGAAGATCTGAAACGTCCCCACCCGCAGATGGCTGGAGGCCACCCGGGTCAGAACCGCACCGGGCAATCCCCCTTCGCGCCAGACAGTCTCGCCCGTCTCAACCGCCGCCAGCGCGCGGGTGGTCGGGATGCCAAGCGCATGCATTGCCTCGCTCACCACATATTCGCGCAGCACCGGGCCCAGCCAGGCACGGCCATCGCCGCTGCGGGAATAGGGTGTGCGCCCGGAGCCTTTCAGCTGGACATCCCGGCGCTTACCGTCGGCTCCCACCGTCTCGCCCAGCAGGATTGCCCGCCCGTCGCCCAGCTGCGGATTATACGTCCCGAACTGGTGCCCGGCGTAAAGCTGCGCCAGCGGATCAGCCCCTTCCGGCACCAGGTTGCCACCAAAGACCGCCGCCATCTCTGCCGCCTCACCCGGGCTTATGCGCATCAGCCGGGCCAGATCCTCGTTGAAAGCAATCAGCCTCGGCGCCTTCACCGCCTGCGGCGCCAGTTTGGAGTAGAACTGCCCCGGCAGGGCAGCATATGTGTTATCAAAGGGTAACGTGAAAGCCATAGCCCAAACATATGCTTGGTATACAGATTTACCAGCGCCAAAAGGGAGAGCCTGCAGTGACGGCAGATCAGATCATTGAACATTTGGGCTTGCAGCCGCACCCCGAAGGCGGATGGTACCGGGAAACCTGGCGGGCCGGGAATGAAGGCCGCCCCGCAGGCACCTGTATTTACTTTCTTTTAAAGGAAGGCGAAAACAGCCATTGGCACCGGGTCGATGCAACGGAGATCTGGCTTTTCCACGCCGGTGCACCGCTGGTGCTGTCGGTGGCGGAGACAAGGGAAGGCCCGGCACAGGACCACATACTGACCCCTGATCTGACCAAAGGCGCGCCGCAGCAGATCGTGCCCGAAGGTCACTGGCAGGCGGCCCGCACAACCGGAGACTGCACATTGGTAAGCTGCACCGTCTCGCCCGGTTTCCAGTTCGAAGGATTCGAACTTGCTGCGCCTGGCTTTGACATCCCGCGTGGCTGACCCCCGACTCTTGCAGCGAATCAGAAGACTGGACAAAACTGTCCATATGCCTGCGCCTATGGATCACACCACCCTTATCAAGTCGCTGCCGCCGGAGACCAAAGCGTCCTTGACCACCCGTTCCGATGCTGCGGGGCTGCAGCATCTTGCGCTGTACATTGCCGCTTTGGCCGTCTGCACCACAGGCCTTGCGCTGCAAGTGCCCTTCTGGCCGCTTCTGATGCTGCCGCAGGGGGTGTTGCTGGTCTTCCTGTTCACCCTCAGCCACGAATGCACCCACCAAACTCCGTTCCGCAGCAAGTGGCTGAACGAGGCCGCCGGCCATTTCTGCGCCCTGGCAATGGCGCTGCCCTTTGTCTGGTTCCGCTACTTTCACCTGGCGCATCACAAGTTCACCAACGACCCCGAACGCGACCCCGAGCTGGAACAAGGGCCGCGCCCGGAGACCATTCCCCAATGGCTGAAATACCTCAGCGGCTGGGGCTATTGGCGCGGCATGGCGGGGACCCTCTGGCGCAACGCCTTTGGCACCATTGATGCGCCGTACCTGCCGGAACGCCGCCACGCGCACATGCGGCTGGAGTCGCGGGTACTGTTGTCCGTCTACACAGCCGCCCTGCTGACCCTGCTGGTGTCACCACTGGTTTTGCGGCTATGGCTTGTGCCGCTGCTGATCGGCCAGCCGTTCCTGCGCGCCTATCTGTTGGCAGAACACGGGCTCTGCCCGCCAGTTGCCAACATGCTGGAAAACTCCCGCACCACCTTCACCAACCGGTTGGTGCGCTTTCTGGCCTGGAATATGCCTTATCATGCCGAGCATCATGCTTTTCCGAATGTGCCTTTCCACCAGCTGCCCGCTTTCCATGCCATCACACAGGCACACCTGAAGTCGGCTTCGGGAGGGTATGCAGAGTTCACATCAGACTACCTCCGGCAGATCTCCCGCTGACCGGCCGTCAAAGGCCGCACAAATTTCTTTGAAGAAATTTGACAAGAAACTTCGAAGTTTCTTGTCCCCCTCGCCTCCATCTCACGCCCCCGGCACGCTCACCACCCCGCCGCCGACGCAGGCCCGCACGCCGGTCGTGCCAGGGCAGGACGTCGCCATCCCCCGCGCCACCCGCACCGCCAGATGGGCAAAGGCCTGCGCCTCCAGCATGTCGCCGTCCAGGCCTGCGTCCTCAACCGGTTTCACCGCACAATCCAGCGACACCCGCAGCATCTGCATCAGCACCGGGTTGTGCCGCCCGCCGCCAGTGACCAGCACGACCTCCGGCGGCTCCGGGCAATGCTCCATCCCCTGCGCCACCGAAGCTGCGCACATGGCGATCAAGGTCGCCGCGGCGTCCGAGTTATTCAACTCGTTCACCAATCCGACCATCTCGTCAAAATCGTTCCTATCCAGCGACTTGGGCGGCATTCTTGCAAAGTAAGGCTCGGCCAGAAACAGCTCCAGCGCGCCGGTCTCCACAGTGCCGGAGCGCGCCACCTTGCCACCCGCGTCCCAGGGAATGCCAAGCCGCTCCTGCACCAGATCATTAACCGGCGCATTGGCCGGGCCGGTGTCAAACGCCAGCAGCGCGCCGGGTTCCTCGGCCTGGTCAAACCGCGGATCCACATAGGTAAGATTACCAACCCCGCCCAGGTTCAGGAAACACAGCGGCCGTTCGGCGCCGATGTATTTAGCGCAGGCAAAGTGAAAGAACGGCGCCAGCGGCGCGCCCTCGCCGCCCATCGACACATCGTCTGAACGGAAATCCCAGACCACCGGCTTGCCCAGGCGTTCGGCCAAAGCCGCGCCATCGCCCACCTGCAGCGTACCCTGCAGCCGGGGCGCATGGGCCAGGGTCTGGCCGTGAAAGCCGATGATCTCCACGTCCTCGAATTCTGCCAGCGCCGCCGCATGGGCCGCATCGCAAACCCCGGCAGCCGCTTCAACCTCCGGTCCGGTCCATTTGCCCAGCCCGGCCCGCAGCACGCTGCGCTCGGCTTCGGTATACTCGCGGTAACTGCTCTCGCCGAACCCGTGGATACGCTCGCCATCGGTTACCACAACCGCTGCATCCACCCCGTCCAGCGAAGTGCCGCTCATCGCCCCCAGCGCCCGCACCGGGCCTGATTTTGCTATGGCCCTGCTCATGGCCTGCCCCCGTCCTTATGGCTCCGGGCCGTCCCGCCCGCTTGCGCCTGACTCTACAACGCATAAATTGCCGGGAAAACAGGTTCCAACCGGCATCAATGCGATTTATAGGGCATGGTGCAAAATCATAGACCGAGGCATGTTATGACCTACACACCGAAATCGGATTTCGTCGCAGTCATGATGGAACGCGGGTTCCTCGCGGACTGCACCGATTATCAGGGGCTGGATGACGCCCTGATCAGCGGTGTGCGCCCGGCCTATATCGGCTTTGACGCGACTGCAAAATCCTTGCACGTCGGCTCGCTGATCCAGATCATGATGCTGCGCTGGTTCCAGAAGACCGGCCACCAGCCGATCACCCTGATGGGTGGCGGCACCACCAAGGTGGGCGACCCCTCCTTTCGTGCCGATGAACGCCCGCTGCTGACCGAAGCCCAGATCGACGACAATATCGCCGGCATCAAGAAGGTGTTCTCGGCCTATATCGACTACGACACCGATGCGCCGAACAAGGCGCTGATGCTGAACAACGCCGAATGGCTGGACAGCTTGAACTACCTGGAATTCCTGCGCGACATCGGCCGCCATTTCTCGGTGAACCGGATGCTGGCATTCGAAAGCGTCAAATCACGCCTTGACCGCGAGCAGTCGCTCAGCTTCCTCGAGTTCAACTACATGATCCTGCAGGCCTATGACTTCATGGAGCTGAACAACCGCTACGGCTGCATCCTGCAGATGGGCGGCTCGGATCAATGGGGCAATATCGTCAACGGTATCGACCTCACCCGCCGCACCATCGACCATGAGGTCTATGGCCTGACTTCACCGCTGCTGACCACTTCGGACGGCAAGAAGATGGGCAAGTCGCAGGACGGCGCAGTCTGGTTGAATGCCGAAATGCGCAGCCCATACGAGTTCTGGCAATTCTGGCGCAACACCACCGATGCCGACGTGGGCCGGTTCCTGAAGCTTTATACCGAGCTGCCGGTCGATGAATGCGAGCGCCTGGGCGCGCTGGCCGGATCTGAAGTCAACGCCGCCAAGGTGATCCTGGCGAATGAGGTGACCACGCTGCTGCACGGTGCCGGGGCCGCCGCGGCAGCAGAAGCCACCGCCCGCGAAGTGTTTGAGAAGGGCGGTGTGGGCGACGACCTCCCGACCCTGTCGCTCACTGCGGCGGATCTGGGTGACGGGATTTCCATTGTGCAGCTGATCGTGAAATCCGGCCTTGCCAAATCCGGCAAGGACGCCAAACGGCTGATTTCCGAGAACGGTGCCAAACTGGACGATCGGCCACTGACTGATGCTGGGTCAAGAATCCTAGTTTATCAATCAACGGACGGTACAATGCGAGCCAGATTGGTAGCTTCAGATGGCGAACTTCTTGAGGACAAAGATTTGAGCAGTTGGAAACTGAGCGCCGGCAAAAAACGCCACGCTCTGGTGCGGCTGGACGGCTGAACAGGCCGGGAATAACACGAGACAGGGGAGCCGCCGCGCTCCCCTTTTTCATTTGCAACAAGCCCTCCCGCCCATTCCGGCCCCATCATAGATGGGCCGTCATGGTTGGGCATAGCGCCGCGCAGCCGCGCGGCGCGGTCGCGCTTCCTTTGAGACACACGCCAAAACAGGCCAGCGCCGGGTCAAGGACGGCGCAGCCGCCGTGCGCAGCACGGTTTATCCTTGAGGCGGGGATGGACAGGGTAAACTCAAACAAGCGCCTTGAGGGCAAACCTGCCCTTAAGCGCCTCTCAGCCAGCTTCCTTGCGCCGCAACGCGGCGCCTGCCCAGGGCTCCACCCGTACCTCGCTGAAATCCGTCCCCGGACAGTTTTCCGGGCGTTCGTCACCCCAAGGCCGCACAAAGACGAATAGGCACAGCCAAGGCGGCTGCGGGCGCGGGGGGCGCTCCCGGCTGCCTCAGAGCAGAAACACCTCGACCAGCGTCAGCACCAGAAACACCGGCACCGACAGGCCGATGGCAATCAGCAGCGCCGCTGCCCTGGTCATCCGCGGGGCCGCAGCCGCCTGCCCCATAATCTGTTTCTTGTCCTTCATGCCCGAAGTTAACCATGAATTAGGTTTCCAGCGCGTTAATGGCCTCATGTTCGACAGTGCCCCCGATCCCGGTATGCCCACATCGGCAACCCGCCGCCCTCCGCTCCGCGCCCTTCAGCAATCGCCGGAGTTTGCCCGCGCGCTGATGGCCTGCGGACAGGATCCGCTGTTGCTGGACGGCACGCTGGTGCTGCAGCGCCGCCTTCCCGGCGGGTTGCGTCTGGCGATGGTGAACCGGGCGGATCTGAGCAACCCCGCCCCCCTGATGGCAGCCTTGCGCAGGCGTGGACTGGGCCATACGCCGCTGATCCTGTCGCCGGAAACACCGTCACCGCAACTCGCCCGCCTTGGTGCGGTACCGCTTGTCACCCCGGCGCATGCAGCGCTTTGGGACCTGACCGGCACCCCCGACCAGCGCCGGGCAGCTCTGCACCAGAAATGGCGCAACCGGCTGAACCACGGCGAATCCCAGGGCCTGCGCCTCACCCGCCAGAACCTGCCGCACGATGTGCGCCACTGGCTGTTTGCTGCCGACGCCAAACAGCAGACCGCCCGCGGCTACCGCAGCTGGCCCATCGCCCTCACCCTTGCCTATGCGCGTGAAAACAAGGGCCAGGCCAAACTGTTCCAGGCATTCGAGGGCAAAGACCCGGTCGCCGCCATCCTGATCCTCACCCATGGCAGCAGCGCCACCTACCACATCGCCCATACCACCGCGCGCGGCAAACAGCTCAGCGCCCATCCCATGCTAATGTGGGAGGCCGCATGCTGGCTTGCCAACAAGGGCATCTGCCGCCTGGACCTTGGCCTGATCGACACAAGCCGCGCCGCTGGACTTGCCCGTTTCAAACTCGGCACCGGCGCCAAGGCGCACCGCCTGGGCGGAACCTGGGGCCATTGGCCGCCGTTGGGCCGCCTCTTACGTCCCCTGGCGCTGCTGGACCGGCAGCAAATGGACGCCTGAGCGCCCGCGACGTCCCGTCCCGCTGGACAGATGCAGGCCGCCTCCATTATATGAACACACGTTCAGATAACCGGGAGGAGCCCCGCTCATGAAACTTGCAGACACCGCTGCCATCGTCACCGGCGCCGCCTCGGGCCTGGGCGAGGCCACCGCCCGCTACTTTGCCGGCCAAGGCGCCCAGGTAACAATCCTGGACCGCGACGCCGGCCGCGGAACCCAAGTTGCGGAAGAAATCGGCGGGCATTTCGCCCAGACCGACGTCACCAGCGAAGACTCGGTCTCCGCCGCCATCGCCCACGCCGCCGGGAAGATGGGCAAGATCACCGCTTGCGTGAACTGCGCCGGCATCGCCATCGGTGCCAAGACCGTCGGCAAAGACGGCGCGCATCCGCTGGACGCCTACAAGCGCACCATTGACATCAATCTGGTCGGCACTTTCAACGTGGCGCGCCTCGCCGCCGTGGAAATCGCCAAGAACACTCCGGACGCTGACGGCGCTCGCGGGGTGATCATCAACACCGCCTCGATCGCCGCCTTTGACGGCCAAAAGGGCCAGGCGGCTTATGCAGCCTCCAAGGGCGGCGTGGCCGGCATGTGCCTGCCGATGGCGCGTGATCTGGCCTCTTCGGGCATCCGCGTGATGACCATCGCGCCCGGCATTTTCATGACGCCGATGCTGGCCGGCCTGCCGGAAGAAGTGCAGCAGCAATTGGCGGCAGATGTGCCCAACCCCGCCCGCCTGGGCGATCCCCGCGAATACGGCCGCCTCGCGGGCTTTATCGTCGAAATGGGCTATTTGAACGGCGAAGTCATCCGCATTGACGGCGCCCTGCGCATGCGCTGACACACCTGCTGTTGAGGCCGGGTCAAGGGCTGCGCAGCAGCGGCGCCTGCGCCGTTCACCCTTAAGGCGGTCTCAGCGGAATACACACTCGAAATGGCGTCTTGAGGGGCACACCGCCTCTTAAGCGCTTCTCAGCCAAACCTTTTTGCGTTGCGCAGCAACGCGCGGCCCAAGGCCGCACAAAGGTGCCTTGGCGCAGCCAGGGCTCCTGCGGGCGCGGGAGCACTGCCGCCGATTGACAATCCCTCCAGCCCGCATTTCACTCCCTTCAGGAGGTCCCGATGCGCAAAACCGAACGGCAGAAAATGCAGGCTGGCGAATGGTACTGTTGCCAGGACAGCGAACTTGGGGTGTTGCAGCACCAGGCCCGCGTTGCGGTGCATCAGCACAACACCGCCCCGCCTGATCCCGCCGCGCAGCTCAGCCCGCCGCTGGCAGCTCTCTTTGCCGCCCACGGCGAAAACTGCCTGGTTGAGGCCCCCTTCCACTGCGCCTATGGCATCAACATCACCCTGGGCTGCAACGTCTACATGAACGCGGGCTGCACCATTCTGGACACCGCGCCGGTCACCATCGGCGACGGCGCCATGCTGGGGCCGAATGTGCAGATCTACTGCGCCCAGCACCACAAGGACAGGGCTTTACGGGGGCAAGGGCTGGAGATCGCCCGCCCCGTTACTCTGGGCACGGACGTCTGGATCGGCGGCGGCGCAATCCTCCTGCCGGGTGTCACAATCGGCGACGGCGCCATCGTCGGCGCCGGGGCAGTAGTGACCAGGGATGTGGCTGCAGGCAAAACGGTGACCGGCAACCCCGCCCGCCCCCGGCGCCTGGAATCAAGCTGGTCGTCAGACGGTTAAGGCACCGCCCGCCGCCTTAACCCGCGCTTCATATTTCCTGATGAATTCCAAAGCATTATGGCAGAACCTTTGACCAAATGTTTCGCGCGCGAAACATTTGGTCAGCCTTACTGTCTTAACTGAAACCGCGGCCTCAGCCCTCGGCTTTTTCCTCCAGCAGCAACCATTCTTCCTCAGCCGCCGCCAGCTTTTCCTGCCGCTCCACCAGCGCTTCGGTCGCTTTCCTGAACTTGACCGGCTCGCGGGTGAACAGCGCTGGATCCGCCATCAATTCCTGCAGTTTGCCGATCTCCGCTTCCAGCCGCTCAATCTCACCCGGCAGCGCCTCCAGCCGGTGCTTTTCCTTAAAGCTCAGCCCGTCCTTGGGCTGGCTTTCCTGCTTGGGCTTCGGCTTCGCAACCTTCACCTTCTCAGACTTTTCCGCAACGTCCAGCGGCCCGCGCTGCGCCAGGTAGTCGCTCCATCCGCCGGCATAAGCCGTGGCCTTGCCGTCGCCTTCCATCGCAATGGTGGTGGTCGCCACCCGGTCCAGAAAATCCCGGTCATGGCTCACCAGCAGCACGGTGCCGTCGTAATTATCGAGCAGCTCCTGCAAGAGATCCAGCGTCTCCACATCCAGGTCGTTGGTCGGTTCATCCAGAACCAGAAGGTTCGAGGACCGCGCCATCAGCCGCGCCAAGAGCAGCCGCGCCTTCTCGCCGCCCGACAAAGACCGCACCGGGGCACGCGCCTGGGCTTCATCAAACAGAAACTCCTTCAGATAGCCCACCACATGTTTCGGCTGCCCGCGCACCATCACCTGATCCGCCTTGCCGGAAACCCCCAGCAGGGGATCCGCGGTCAGATTCTCCCACAGGGTCGCATTGCCATCCAATTGATCCCGCGTCTGATCAAACAGCGCCAGCTCCAGATTGGTGCCCAGCTTCACCGACCCCGTATCCGGCTCTTCCAGCCCCAGCAGCATCTTCAACAGCGTTGTCTTGCCTGCGCCATTGGGCCCGACAAAAGCCACCCGGTCACCGCGCTGCACCTTCAGCGAGAAGTCCTGCACGATCTGCTTACCGCCAAAGGCCTTGCCCAGCCCTTCAGCCTCAATCACCTTGCGGCCCGATTTCGGCCCCGAATCCAACGCCATCTCAGCTGCGCCCTGGCGCTTGATCTGGTTGCTGCGTTCGGATTTCAGATCCTGCAGCGCCCGCACCCGGCCCATGTTGCGCTTGCGGCGGGCGGAAATCCCCTCCACCGCCCAGCGGCTTTCGGATTTGATCAGCCGGTTCAGCTTGTGCCGCTGCTGGTCTTCTTCCTCCCACAGCTTGTCGCGCCAGGCTTCAAAGGCCTCAAACCCCTTCTCCTGCCGGCGCACCGCGCCGCGGTCCACCCACAGCGTCGCCTTCGTCAGCGCCCGCAAAAACGCCCGGTCGTGGCTGATCAGCACAAAACCCGCGCGGGTCGCCTTCAGCTCATTCTCCAGCCAGGTGATCGCTTCGATATCCAGATGGTTGGTCGGCTCGTCCAGCAGCATCAGATCCGGCGCCTCGGCCATCAGCTTGGCCAATGCGGCGCGGCGCCGTTCACCGCCGGATGCGGTTTCAACGGGACGCGCCGGATCGAACTTCAACCCTTCGCCCGCGCGCTCCACCTTGTACATCTCGCCAGGATCCAGCGCGCTGGCGGCAAAATCGCCCAGCGTCGCAAAACCCGTCATCTGCGGATCCTGCTCCATATAGCCCACCGATTTACCCGGCGGCACCACAATCGCGCCCTTATCCGCTTCAACAATCCCCGCCATCACCTTCATCAGCGTGGATTTCCCCGACCCGTTGCGGCCCACCAGGGCAACGCGGTCGCCGGGCTGAACCACCAGATCGAGATCGGAAAAAACCGGATCGCCCCCAAAGGTGAGGGAAATACCGGACATCTGTAAAAGAGGAATACGTGCCATGCCAGCCAGCTACCCCGGCGGCAGAATCGCGTCAACGCCGCTTCTTCATCTTTTCAAAAATACTCAAATTCACCCGGCCACCGCCCTGAGCAGCCGCTTGCGGGCAGCAGGAATGGCCCCGATCTCCAGCCCGGTGAACACATGCAGCGTGTTCATACAGGCATCGACCACCGCATGATCGCTGACCCAGCCGCCCATCAGCAGATAGGTCCGCAGCAGCGGCGGCATATGCAGCATCGCCTTTTTCACATCCGGTTTCCGCCGCAACCGCGCAGCAAAGCGGAACACATCCGGCGCCTTCACCTGCGGCCGCCAGCAAGGCGGCGCCAGATGCCGGTGTTTCAGCAGTGCAAAAGCGTCCAGGTATTCTGCCGTGGCGGTGCCGGCAAAAGACGTGCAGCCAAACAGCATCCGCACATCTTTTGCATCAACAAAGACCGTTACCGCCCCCCAGGCAATGCGCAGGATATCCGGGTCGTGCCAATCGGGATGGATGCAGAACCGGCCCAGCTCCGCCATCCGGCCCTGGAACCCCTGCAACCCCGGCAGATCATAGAACTGCGCCGAATAGCTGCAGCCCAGTTCCGCGCCGCCCCTCAGCACCAGCAGCCGGAAGCAGCAGACCAAAGCACCAGTCCGCACCTCCTCCACCAGCACATGCACGCAGGCCCCATCATAAGCGTCGCAATCGGTGCCGCCGGTGCGAAAGCACAGCGCGCGCAGCGCCTGCGCCGCAGCCACATCCGCAGCCCCCGCCGCCAGGCGCGCGCGGTAACACCCCTTGTGCAATAGCACCTCCGGCACTGCTGCCATTGCGGCCTCCCCCTTCTCCGGTTCAGCCCTTAACATAAGCGCTGTGACAGCCCGGTGAAGCCCGCTGGACCGGCAGCCCCCAGCCTTACTGGTCCTGCAGGAACTGATCGGGACCGAAGTTGCCCAGGCTGCCCAGCAGCTGGCGCAGGAACGTGTTGTCCTGCACGCTGGAACTGGTCACCCGGCGTTCCAGCGGCACCACTTTGCCGTCTTCCAGGCTGAACCGCTCAATCCCCTGCACCACCCCGGCGGTGTCAAAGCTGATCGCGACCAGATCGCGCGCCACCGGTTTCGGGGCTGCGGCGCCATAGTGGCGGAACCGGGTCGCGACGTAATAATAACCGCTGTCGTTCAGCACCCCGGTCGAGGACGGGATGCCGACGCTTTCGGCCACCGAATCCCGGGTATCGATCCCCGGCACCACTTCGGCCAGCTGGTCCGGCGTGGGCACATACCCGTGCTTGCGGTAAACCGACGAACAGGCCGCCAATGCCAGCCCCGCCGCGGCAAAAACCGCCCCGCGCATAACGGACTTAAAGTGAAATGCCTTAGCAACCATGACTGCCCCCCGGCCTTATGCCGCAATGCGCGGCTTGAATACGTCTTTGAACCCGATTACCTAATGACCGCTTCCGGTTCAAGAAACGAAAGTCCCCGATTATGTCTGACAGCACCGCACTGCGGGTGGCGGATCTGCCGCAAAACACCCCGACCGCCTTTGAAATTGTCCCGGATAAAGCAGATCTGGCCGCATTGGCAGCCGAGCTGGGCGTGACCGCCCTGCGCAAAACCCGCTTTAAAGGCGAGATCAAGGCGCGCGGCAAACGCGACTGGCAGCTGACCGGATCCTTGGGCGCCACTGTGGTGCAGGACTGTGTGGTGACACTGGAGCCGGTGACCACACGGATTGAGGAGAACATCCGCCTCACCTACCTGTCCCGTATGGAGATTCCGGACGAAGCCGAGGCGGAAATGCCCGAGGATGACAGCACCGAGGCGCTTGGCAGCCATATTGATCCGGGCGCCGTGATGGCCGAGGCGCTGGCGCTGCATATCCCCGTCTACCCGCGCAAAGACGGCGCTGAGCTGGGCGAAGCGGTCTATACCAAGCCCGGCACGGCGCCGATGCGCGACGAGGATGCCCGCCCCTTTGCCGGTCTTGGCGCGCTGCGCGGGCTTTTGAAAGATGAGGATTAAGCCGGAATTTCCGCGCTTGCGGAAATTGCATCTGGAACCGGCGGCAAAGCTGCCCTAAAAAACACCTTGCGCCGCCGGAGATTCGCAGTATTTTCGCGCGCTCATCGGAATTTTTGGTTGGACAATGCTTGGGCAGGCGCCTAAACGCACGTCAGACTGATCGAACAGAACGCAATCGCGCCGCGGGGATGGCCCCAAGGCCCAAAAGACAAAGGTTGAGACATGGCCGTCCAACAGAATAAAGTATCCAAATCGCGCCGCAACAACCGCCGCGCGCACGATGCACTGGTTGCTGCAAACCCGAACGAATGCGGCAACTGCGGCGAGCTGAAGCGCCCGCACCACGTATGCCCCTCCTGCGGCCATTACGACGACAAAGAAATCGTCGCAGCGGCTGACGAGATCGAGATCGACGAAGACGCGGCATAAGCCACGGACAGGATTTGATGCCAGGCAGGCTTTCGCATGACGGGTAAACCCGATCAAAATCAGGCAAAAGCCGGCCGCATCACCATTTCTGTTGACGCCATGGGCGGAGACGCCGGCCCCGCTGTTGTGGTGGCCGGCATTGCCATGTCGGCGGATAAGAATCCCGATATCGGGTTCATCCTGCACGGCCCCGCCGAACAGCTGAAACCGCTGGTCGCCAAAAAACGCATCCTTGAAGGCCGGGTTGAGATTCGCGACGTCCGCGACGTTGTCACCATGGAGGACAAACCCTCCCAGGTGATGCGCAACGGCAAGGGCACTTCGATGTGGTCGGCCCTGGATGCGGTCAAGAACGGCGAAGCGGGCGGCGCTGTATCCTGCGGCAACACCGGCGCGCTGATGGCGCTTTCGATGCTGCGCCTGCGCAAGCTGCCGGGGGTTAACCGGCCTGCCATTGCCATCCTGTGGCCGTCGCTGAACCCGCAGGGCTTCAACGTGATGCTGGATGTCGGCGCCGACGTGAAGGCGGATGCCGAGGACCTGCTGCAATACGCGCTGATGGGCACCTCATACGTGCGCAATTCCATGGACATTGCCTGCCCGCGGGTCGGCTTGCTGAACGTGGGCACCGAAGAGCACAAGGGCAGCGCCGTGCTGAAAGAGGCCCACGCGCTGATTGCGGAGAACGCCGCACAGTCCAATTATGAATTCACCGGCTTTGTCGAAGGCAGCGATATTCCCGGTGATACCGCAGATGTGATCGTCACCGACGGCTTTACCGGCAATGTGGCGATCAAGACCGGCGAAGGCACCGCGCGGGTAATGCGCACCGCCTTGCGGGAAGCCTTTGAATTTTCGTTTTTGTCCAAGATTGCCGCCCTTCTGGCGATGACCTCTTTGAAAAGACTGTCCAAACGGATGGATCCGCGCCGGGTCAACGGCGGCGTGTTCCTGGGGCTCAATGGCACTGTGGTCAAATCCCACGGCGGCGCCGATGCCATGGGGGTTTCCGCTGCGGTCAAGCTGGCGTTCCGCCTGGCAGAGCATGGATTCGCCGAAAAGCTGGCGGCACGGGTTGCATCTGCCGGTGCGCATACCCAAGATGATACTGCCCCCCGCGAGATGCGGGCGGCCACCGAAAAAGATTAAAATAGGCAGGCAATCGAATGACGCGACGCGCGGTAGTTGTTGGCACAGGACACTATCTCCCCGAACGGGTGGTTGAAAACGCGGAATTCGAAGCCACGCTGGATACCACGGACGAATGGATCCGCAGCCGGTCTGGCATCGAACGCCGCCATTTCGCCGCCGAGGGTGAGACCACATCGGATATGGCCGCCAAGGCAGCGGAACGCGCTTTGGCCGATGCCGGGCTGACGGCCGAAGATGTGGACGCCATCATCGTAGCAACCTCCACCGCCGACCTCACCTTTCCTTCCGCCGCCACTATGGTGCAGTCCAAGCTGGGCATGACAAAAGGCTTTGCCTTTGACGTGCAGGCGGTCTGCGCCGGCTTTGTCTATGCCCTCAGCAATGCCAACGCGCTGATCGCCTCGGGCCAGGCAGAGCGGGTGCTGGTGATCGGCGCCGAGACCTTCAGCCGGATCATGGACTGGACCGACCGCGGCACCTGCGTGCTGTTCGGCGACGGCGCCGGCGCGCTGCTGCTGGAAGGCCAGGAGCAGCCCGGCACCAACAGGGACCGCGGCATCCTGTCGACCGACCTCAACTCGGACGGGCGCTATAAAGATCTCTTGTATGTGGACGGCGGAGTCTCCACCCAGTCGACCGGCCATCTGCGGATGCAGGGCAACCAGGTGTTCCGCCACGCGGTGGAGAAACTCGCCTCTACCGCGAACACCGCGCTGGACAAGGCCGGGCTGGCGGCCGCGGATGTGGATTGGATCGTGCCGCATCAAGCCAATATCCGCATCATCCAGGGCACCGCCAAGAAAATGGGGCTCAGCATGGACAACGTGGTGGTAACCGTGCAGGATCACGGCAACACCTCTGCCGCCTCCATTCCGCTGGCCCTGTCCGTCGGCAAAGAGCGCGGCCAGATCAAAGAAGGCGATCTGATTGTGACCGAAGCCATCGGCGGCGGCCTCGCCTGGGGTGCTGTTGTGGTGCGCTGGTAACCCTGCAGTCTTAATTTCCGCCCGAAACACCCCGCGCAATTCATTGATATTGACAGGGAAATTCCCCGCGCCCTATGCTTTGGCAAACAACGGGGAATGGTATGGGCGAAAAAACACTTACACGAATGGATTTGAGTGAAGCAGTTTTCCGGGAAGTCGGCCTGTCGCGCAATGAAAGCGCGCAGCTGGTGGAAAGCATGCTGCAATACATGTCGGATGCCCTGGTGCGCGGTGAACAGGTGAAGATTTCCTCGTTCGGCACATTCAGCGTGCGGGACAAATCAGCCAGGGTCGGGCGCAACCCGAAAACCGGCGAAGAAGTGCCGATTCAGCCGCGCCGCGTGCTGACCTTCCGGCCCTCCCACCTGATGAAAGACCGCGTGGCAGACGGCAACCGTAAATAACGGGACCAATAGGCCATGTCGAAATCACCGGACGCGTTCCGCACCATTAGCGAAGTTGCGGAATGGCTGGGCGTGCAGGCCCATGTCCTGCGCTTCTGGGAGAGCAAGTTCACCCAGCTCAAACCTGTAAAGCGCGCCGGCGGGCGGCGCTATTACCGGCCTGCGGATATGCTGCTTCTGGGCGGCATCAAGAAACTGCTGCATGACGACGGGCTGCCGATCAAGGAGGTGCAGGCGTTGCTGCGCGAGCATGGCGCGGCGCATGTGTCCGGCTTTTCCCATTCGCTTGACGGCTCAGCCGCAGAGCGCCCCGAAGCCGTGCCGCCGGCCGATAAGCTTGGCGATGATTGGCAAAGCTCGCTGGAGCTGAGCCTTGACGCAGCCGCGCAGGATCCAGATCCAGGCAGCAATGTGGTCGGCTTCCCGCCCGCGCCGGCAGCTGAAGCAGCCACAGCTGAAACCGGCGCACTGCCGGACAGCGGCCCGGCATCTGCCCCCGAAACCGGCCCCGAATCCGGCCCCGGTTCCGCCTCCGAGCTGCAAAATCAGACGGACCCGGAGCCGCCCGCCGCTGACAACGGTGCAGAGGCCGGCTCAGAACACCCAAAGCCCGGCCCCGGCGCCCTCCCTGTGGCAGAAGCCCCCGCAGACCTGCCCCTTGCCAGCGCGCCGGAACCCGAAGCCCCTGCCGCTTTGCCCGATACTGATGCGCCTGACTCTGCTGCATCGCTGGATCTGCCCGCCGCTGAGGCTGCTAAGGATGTTTCAGCCGATGCGTACAGCGCAGGGCCCTCAGTCGATCAGCCCGCCGCCGCCGCCCCGGCACCGGAAGCACCCTTACAGGACCGCCCCGCCACCACGCCGGCGATGGAAGACCCCGCGCCTGCTGCAGCGGTTGAGATTTCCACCCCTGACGCCAAAGCGGAGCCGGCTGCGCCTGTGATGGACAGCCTTGCAGAAGATCCTGCCGCAGCGGAGCCGCCGCAAGCCGGTGCGGATCCCGCTGACCTCCCAGCTGCCTCCGGCCCGGCCGGGGACCAACCGGAAACCAAGGCCCCGGACATGCCTCTGGAGCAGCCGAGTGCAGAGCCGGAGGCGGCACCGCCTGCAAGCGACGCCGCGGCACTTGATCCGGGCACCGCAGCGCCAAAGGCCGAGGAGGCGCAGCCCGCCGCCACGGATATCCCAGCCGCAGTGCCGGGTCTGCCCCCCGAAGCGGCAATCGAAGAGCCGCAAGAATTTGTTTGGGAAACCGATGCGGCTGCGAATCCGGAACCCGTTCCGGAACAGCCCGCAGTCCCGGAAGAATCGGACACCGCGCCAGCGCCAATAGCAGAGCCTGCCTTTGATCCCTCCGCCGCACCGCTGGACAAACCAGCCGCAGCAGCGGAACCGGAACAAGCCGCAGAGCCGGTTGCAGAACAAGCGCCCGAAGCCGGGTCCGAATCGGCGGCCGGGTCCGCGCCGGCAGAACAGCCGGTCCCGGCAGAAGATCCCGTTTCCAGCCAGACACCGGCGCCCGCAGAAGAACCAGAAGTTTTCGCAGCGGACGCTCCGCCAGCGGATCCGGAGCCGGCCGGGGACACGCTGGTGGCCGCCGCAGGCCTGCAGCCGGAAGAGCCGCTGGACTTCGGCTTGGCCCCGCCCGAGGCAGCCTCCGCGCCTGCTTCAGAAGCGGATCCCGCGATGTCTTTCCCGCCGCATGATCTGGACGAGGCCGCCCGGCAAGTGGATGCACTGGAATTCTCCTCCGGCTTCGACCCTGCAGCCGAAGCGCCCCAGGACGGCCCGGCTGAAACGGAAACGCCGGCACCGCAAGAGGCTGCAACGGAAACCACGGCGCCCGGCGCGCCAGTCCAGCCTCCAGCCCAGCCGCCGGTGCCGCAGCCGGGTGTTCTGGCGCATCTCGCCGCCATCCGCAGCTTGCCGCCGCATGTATTGGGTGAAATTGCCGCCTGCGCGGAGGAACTGCGGGGCCTTAACGCAAGCAGCCACTGAACCGGAGTCCAGCCCGTCGCTGGCCCCAGGACGCGGCTGCCGCAGCTGGCCTGCTTTGCTCCCGCTTTCCTCTGCTGACTTTCTTTGCGGCGGCGAGAAAAATATTGCCGCCCCCTCTTGCCCCTGCCGCCAAAACGGTTAGAAGGCTCCTCAACGGGCTATGGCGCAGCCTGGTAGCGCGTCCGTCTGGGGGACGGAAGGTCGCAGGTTCGAGTCCTGCTAGCCCGACCATATGAAAAACGCCCGGGTGTTCACGCACCCGGGCGTTTTCGTATCCAGCGCAGGGCTTTGCCGATTGCGCAGCGCGGCCAATTCGGCCAGCATCGCCGCAAAGCCGGCACCGAGGGGGACAGGACATGACAGGCGTATTGCCCAGCCAAACCATTGAAAAGATGCTGGATCACGGCGAAATCGCCGTCAGCACCCCGCTGGTCGAAGGCCAGGTGCAGCCCGCCAGCCTCGACCTGCGCCTGGGCAACGTGGCTTACCGGGTGCGCGCCTCGTTTCTGACCGGCCAGGGCCGCAGCGTTTCCGACCGCCTGACCGAGTTCGAGATGCACCGGATCAGCCTTGAGGGCGGCGCAGTGCTGGAAAAAGGCTGCGTCTATGTGGTGCCCTTGATGGAAAGCCTGGCGCTGCCAAAGGATGTCTCTGCGGTGGCCAATGCCAAAAGCTCCACCGGGCGGCTGGATCTTCTGACCCGCACCATCACCGATGGCGGCGAGGAATTCGACCGCATCAAACCCGGCTACACCGGCCCGCTTTATGCCGAGATCTGCCCCCGGTCCTTTTCGGTGCTGGTGCGGCCCGGCATGCGGCTCAATCAGATCCGGTTCCGCACCGGCCAGGCAGTCCTCAGCGATGCTGAGCTGAAAATGCTGCACGCAGGCTCGCCGCTGGTTGACGGTGACGCGGTGATCGAGGATGGCCTGGGCTTTTCAGTTGATCTGAAACTGCCCGGCAGTGATCTGGTCGGCTACCGCGCCAAGCCGCATACCGGCGTCATCGACCTGGACCGGATCGGCGAATACGACCCGCAGGAGTACTGGGAGGAAGTGCACACCAAGGACGGCCGCATCATTCTGGACCCCGGTGCCTTTTACATTCTGGTCAGCCGCGAGGCAGTGCATATCCCGCCCGCCTTTGCCGCCGAGATGGCGCCCTATCTGGCCATGGTCGGTGAATTCCGGGTGCATTACGCGGGCTTCTTCGACCCTGGCTTTGGCCATGACGCGGCCGGCGGTACCGGTTCGCGCGGGGTGCTGGAGGTGCGCTGCCACGAGGCGCCTTTTGTGCTGGAGCACGGCCAGGTGGTCGGGCGTCTCGTCTATGAGAAGATGGCAGAGGTGCCCGAGCAGCTTTACGGCGCCGGGATTGCATCTAATTATCAAGGCCAAGGGCTGAAACTGTCAAAGCACTTCAAGACGCCTGCCTGATAGCAAATAGGGCAGCACCCGGCCCAGAAGCCGGGCGTTCACTTCACTGGCCCGCCGTTCGCCAGTTCCTTCGTCGTGCCCGCCTGCACCGGCCGGTCCAGATGCGTCGACAGCACCGTATAGGTGCGGGTGGCACGCACACAGCCGACCTCGTAAATCCGCGCCAGCAGCCCCTCCAGCGCTTTGGGGGAGGCAACCCGCACCTTGAGAATCAGGTTGGTATCCCCGGCAGAGCTGTGCACCTCCTCCAGCTCCGGCATCTCTTGCAGCGCCAAAAGATCCGTGGTCACGCCCCAGCCCTCGGTGTCCACATGGATAAAGGCCAGCAGCGGCTTGCCCACTGCAGCGCCGTCCAGCCGCGCAACGGTCGACTCGATGGCACCAGAGGCACGCAGCCGCTTGACCCGCTCATGCACCGCGGGCGCCGACAGACCGACCTCCTGGCCGATGGCAGCATAAGACAGCGTCGCATCGACGCTCAGCGCACCTAATATTCTTCGGTCCAAAGCATCCAGAACCCGGCCCGGCCCCGTATTCTTCCGAACCCCATCTGTTATTTCCGTTGCCATATCCAGCTGCCCTTCACAGAACGTCATTCAGCACATAGCAAAGTTACCTGAACATTTTCAAGGTAATCCCATGCGAACCCCGATTCTGATCCTGATGAGCGCAATTGGCGTGATTGGTGCAAACTCCCTGCTGCTGTCGCCTGTGGTGACGGCTGTCAGTGAAACCCTGGACGCCTCCACAACAGAGGTGATGCGGGCCGCCAGCGCCTATGGCCTCGGGGTGGCCGCGGCGGCGCTGCTGCTGGCGCCATTGGCAGACCGGATCGGCGCCGGGCGGCTGCTGCGCGCAGCCCTCATGCTGCTGGCAGCTGGACTGGCAGCCAGTGCCGCAGCACCGGATGTCTGGTGGCTGATGGCGGCGCAGGCGGTGTGCGGGCTGGCAGCGGGCGCCGCCCTGCCCTCGATCTATACGCTGGCGATGGTGATCGCCCCCGAAGGGCGCGAGGCGCAGGTGCTGGGCTATGTGCTGGCGGGTTGGACGGTGTCGATGGTGCTGGGCGTCAGCGTCAGCGCCTGGGCCACCGATCTGGCAGGCTGGCGGGCGGTCTATGGCGCCCTGTCTGGCGTGGCGCTTGTGCTGTGGGGCGCGGCGCGCGCCCTGCACGGGGCAGGCAGCCCCAGCGGCCAGGCAACCTCGCCGCTGACTGCGCTGCGGGTGCCGGGCATCATGCGCGGGTTGCTGGCCACTGCGCTGCTGATGCTGGGCTTTTACAGCAGCTATTTCTTCACTGGTGCCCATATCACCCAAGCATTGGGGCACAGCACCACCCAGGCGGGCCTGCTGCCGCTGTTCTACGGCATCGGCTTTGGCCTGGCGGTGCTGCTGGATCCGCTGCTGGACCGGCTGGGCCTGGCGCGGGCGACGCCGCCGGTGTTTCTGGGCGTCACTGCCAGCTATTTGCTGATGATGGTCCGGGCGGACCAATACATGCTGCTGCTGGGCCTCGCAGTGCTGTGGGGGATCTGCCAGCACCTGGCGCTGAACCTGGTGGTGGCGCGGGTGACACAGCTGGACCCGCAGCAGCGCGGCGCCATCATGGGGCTGTTCAGCACCGTGACCTACCTGTGCGTCTTCGCAGCCCCCTTTTGCGGCGCTGCGGCCTATGCCGGCTGGGGACTGGCGGGCTGCTTAGCCGTCTCCGCCCTGCTGTCAGCCTGCGCTGCGCTTGAGGCCATGGGCCTGAGACGCAAGCGGGTCAGCCCTGGCGGCGCCCCGGCTTGACCGGCGGAATGCGCGAACTGCCCGCCTGCTGCGCGGGCGGTGCGCTGCGCGGCTGACCCTTGCCGCGTTTGGCTACCGCGCTGATGCCGGCATTAACGCCCGCATTGACTGCGCGGCTGACCAGCCGCCGCAGCACCATGTTGATGATCGAATTCAATGTCATGGCCTTGGCCCCGCTTCCTGACTGCCCGCGATCTTAAAGGCAAATTAAGACAATTCCGGGGCGCAGAACACCGCTAAACACCGCCGGGACAAGACACCGGCAGACACGATTGCGTAAACCGCGCCCTCAGGCGTCACTCTTCGAACAGTTCCGCCTGTTCTTCCGGTTCCTCGTCGTCGTCGCCCCCCTGGCCCATCGCAAAGGCCCCCGGCGGCGGCCGGTTCTCCAGCAGGCCCGCGGCGCGCAGCTCTTTCAATCCCGGCAGGTCGCGGGCACTTTCCAGGCCGAAGTGATCCAAAAAGACCGGCGTCACCACAAAGGTCACCGGGCGGCCCGGCGTCATCCGGCGGCGGCCCAGGCGGATCCAGTCCATCTCCATCAGCTGGTCAATGGTACCGCGCGACACCGACACGCCGCGGATCTCTTCGATCTCGGTGCGGGTGACCGGCTGGTGATAGGCGACAATCGCCAAAGTCTCAATCGCGGCGCGGCTCAGCTTGCGCAGCTCGGTGGTTTCCTTCTGCATCAGAAAGCCCAGATCGGGTGCTGTGCGGATCGCCCAGGCATCGCCCAGACGCACCACCCGCACGCCGCGCCCCTCATAGCGTTTGCGCAGATGCTCCACCGCCTCGCGCGGGTTGCAGCCATGCGGCATACGGCCTTCCAGATCGCGCAGGGTGACAGGCTCAGGGCTGGCAAACAGCACAGCCTCGACCATCCGCTCCTGCTCCGCCATCGGCGGCGCATCAAAAAGCGTGTCGCTCTCTTCGCGGACGGGAGCGCCGTGGCTGTCCATAAGCTGGTCTTCCATCATGTATCCTCGTTCAGGCTGCGCAGCTGGATCGGCGCAAATATCTCACTCTGACGCAGCTCAAGCCTGCCTTCCTTCACCAGCTGCAAAGACGCAGCAAAGGTGGAGGCAGTGGCCGAGCGGCGCTTGACCGGATCGCTGTGCCAGCCGTCCGGCAGATAGCTGATCAGATCGGTCCAGCCGCCGGTAAAACCCAGCAGCTGGCGCATCCGCTCCAGCGCTTCTTCCATCGTAAAGACCGACTCCCGGTCCATCACAAAGGGGCGGAAATCCTCCTTGGTGCGGATCCGGGCATAGGCCTGCATCAGATCCAGCAGGTTGGCAGTATAGGTAACGGTCTTGATCCGGGCGACGCTCTCTTCTTCGCCGCGGGCAAAGAAGTCGCGCCCCAGCCGGTCGCGGGCCAGCAGCCGGGCCGAAGCATCGCGCATCGCCTGCAGGCGTTCCAGCTGGAACGCCAGGTGTGCCGCCAGTTCCTCGCCCGAGGGGCCGTCTTCCGCCGGGTCGGGGGGCAGCAGCAGGCGGGATTTCAGGAACGCCAGCCAGGCCGCCATCACCAGGTAATCCGCGGCCAGCTCGATCCGCAGCTCCTTGGCCTTGTTGACAAAGGTCAGGTACTGTTTGGCCAGCTCCAGCACCGAGATCTTGCGCAGGTCCACTTTCTGGGTGCGCGACAGGGTCAAAAGCAGGTCAAGCGGGCCTTCGAACCCGTCCACATCCACGATCAGGGCCTCGGCTGCCAGCCGCTCCTCTACCGTCGTGTCCGTGTCTGAAAAAAGTGTCTGCTCAGCCATAAACCTGCCCGCCCATGAGGGCGGCAAGTTCTCTTTCAGCGCTCAGAATGTCAAGGGCAGCAGGCGGGCGGCGGGCCGCCAAAGCGCGTTCTGCGCGGGTCTGCGCCGCCGCTGTCATCGCCCCTGCGGCCTCAGCCACCGCGACCCGTTCCTCCAGCGAGGCATTGCACAAAAGCACAACATCGCAGCCTGCCGCGATCGAGGCGCGGGCATTGTCCGCCAGCGAGCCCTGCAGAGCCTTCATCGAGATGTCGTCGGTCATAACCAGCCCGTCAAACCCGATGCGTTCGCGGATCAGACGCATCATCACCGGTGACGTTGTGGCGGGGCGGTCGTCATAGGCGTCATAGACCAGATGCGCGGTCATCCCCAGCGGCAGGTCGTTCAGTGCCTGGAACGCGGCAAAGTCGCTTTGCTCCAGCACGTCAGGGTGGTTCGCCACATGCGGCAGATCCAGATGGCTGTCAGCAGCGGCGCGGCCATGGCCGGGAATATGCTTCAGCACCGGCAGCACGCCGCCATCAAGATGCGCGGTGGCCACGGCACGGGCAATCCGGACAACCGTTGCGGCGCTGGTGCCATAGCAGCGGTTCTTCAAAAATTCATGGGTTTCCATGCAGGCGACATCGGCGATCGGCGCACAGTTGCTATCGATGCCCAGCGTATACAGCTCATGGGCAATCAACCTATAGCGCAGGTACATTGCCCGCACGGCGTCCTCGCCCGCCAGCTGCACATGCTCCAGCGGCGGCAGCCAATTGCGTGCCAGCGGTTTGCGCAGCCGCTGCACCCGGCCGCCCTCCTGGTCGATGGTGATCGGGGCATCGCGGCCCACCGCCTCGCGGAAGTCACCGCACAGCGCCTGGATCTGTTCGACATCTTCCAGATTGCGGGCAAAAAGGATGAATCCAAACGGATCGGCATCGCGGAAGAACGCCTTTTCATCGGCAGTCAGCCGCAGGCCCTCGGCGTCAAGGATGGTGGCTCCGTAGGTCATAAGATCCCTATCGCCCATGAAAAGCGGGAGGGCAGCGCCCGGCCCGGGGTGGGTGCAAAGCGCCCGGCCTTGGGGCGGGCCGGGCGCTGCGTTACCGTGTGGTTACCGGAATGCAATCGGCATTGCCAGCCACCAGCGCCGAGCAGAACCGGCGGGCGTCCGACAGGCCCGCAAAGCCCATCGCCCGCAGCCGGTAAAACGTGCGCCCGCCGCTTTCGGCGCGTTGAATCACCCGCTGCTTGCCTTCAAGATAGTCCGCGAAACGGGCATGGATACGGTCCCATTCGGCGCGCGCCACCTCCGGGCTTTCATAGGCGCCAAGCTGCGCCAGCCGTGTGCCTGCCGCAAGGGTTGCCGGGTCCACATCAACGGTCCCGGCACGTGCTGCCGGTGCGGCTGCGGCCGGAGCCGGGCTGAACCGTGCGGGCCGGGCCGATGGCCGCAGCGAGACCTTGACACCCGGAGCATTCAGAATTGCAGGCGACGGGACTGCGGCGGCAAGCGCCGGCTGCAGCGGTTCCGGCTGCACGATGGCAGGGGCCTGCGCCGATGCGGGCACTGCGGCGGAAAGCGGCTCGGCCTCACGCGCCAATTCGGCAACCAGCGCGTCGATATCGCCGTTCTGGAACGAGGCAACAGCCTCCTCGCTGACGCCGGGCACTGCGGGAACGCCGGGTTCAACCGGGGCCGCAGGCAGTTCAGCCGCCGGCGCGGCCTCGGCGGCCAGCTCGGGCAGCGGTTTGTCATCTTCGGTCAGCTCAATGGCGGCAGGCGCCAGGGTCAGCCGGTCGGCAGGGGCTTCAGCGCTGCCGCTGGCGGCAACCGCGTTGACAGCCAGCCCCTGGTGATCCGCCTGAGAGCCGCCCGGCAGCACAGGCTGTTCGCGCATCGGTCCTTCGGCTGCGCGCACCACTGGTACGCCGCTGACATCCCGCATCACCAGCTTGTAGCCCCAAAAGCCCACCCCGGCGACCAGCGCAATCGACGCAACTGCTCCCAGAATGCTCAGCGATTTCGAGAATCGCGCCCGCAGCCCGGCAGGAGCAGCAAAAACGGCATAGTCCTGGGGACCATGGCCCTGCCCTTCGGGCTGATAGCCATAGGCGGAGTCTTCATAGCCGTAATTCGGCTCGGCTCCTGGCCCGGAATAGTGCTGGCCCCCGGAGTTCTGGCCGGAATACTGCTGGCCGGAATATTGCTGTGTGTATGTGTTTTCCGAGGCAGTGTCCTGTTCGTGACCGCTGCCTTGTGCATAGGCGCGGCCTTGGCCCGCCTGCGCAAAATACGCCATTTTCCGCCTCACTGCCCGGTTTGGCAGCGCATGGGCTGCGCTGCCGCTGGGTCTCTTGAACTGCCTCAGTCCGGCGGACTGCGCGACTTATGCCCGCAGGGGCTGGCGCCCCATTGGTTATCGCATCTCTTCTGCCGGTTTCACGCCAAGAATACCAAGACCTGCGGAAATGACAACGGAAACGGCCCGGGCCAGCGCCAAATTCGCATGTGTTGCCGATTGGCTGCTCTCCTTAACAAATCGTAAACCTTCGTTCGATTTGCCCAGATGATACAGCCCGTGCAACTCAGACGCGAGATCATAGAGATAGAAGGCCACCCGGTGCGGTTCATTGCTGCGGGCGGCGATTTCCACCTGGCGCGGCCATTCGGCCAGCTTCTTGACCACTGCCAGCTGCGCCGGGTCGGCGATCAGACTCAGATCCGCAGCGTTCAGGGTCGCATCATCGGCAGCGATATTCTGTTCCGCCGCCTTGCGCAGGGTCGAGCAGATCCGCGCGTTGGCGTATTGCACATAGAACACCGGGTTGTCCTTGGACTGCTCCAGCGCCTTATCGAGGTCAAAGTCGAAACCCTGATCGTTCTTGCGGGTCAGCAGCATGAACCGGGTCACGTCTGCGCCCACCGCATCCACCACATCGCGCAGGGTGACAAAGGTCCCTGCCCGCTTGGACATCTTGAATTCCTGACCGTCCTTGAACAGCTTCACCAGCTGGCACAGCTTGATATCCAGCGGCACCCGGCCATCCGACAGCGCCGACACGGCCGCCTTCATCCGTTTGACATAGCCGCCGTGGTCAGCGCCGAAAATGTCGATCAGCTCGTCAAAGCCGCGCTCGACCTTGTCATAGTGATAAGCAATGTCCGGTGCGAAATAGGTCCAGGCGCCATCCGATTTCTTCACCGCCCGGTCAACGTCGTCGCCATGGTCGGTGGATTTGAACAGGGTCTGCTCGCGCGGCTCCCAATCATCGGGCTTTTTGCCCTTGGGCGGCTCCAGCACGCCTTGATAGATCAGCCCCTTGGATTGCAGCGCCTCCAGCGCCGCCTCGATCTTGCCGGTGCCATAGAGGGATTTTTCCGAATAGAACACATCCATTTCGATGCCAAGCTGGGCCAGGTCCTCGCGGATCAGCACCATCATCGCCTCGGTGGAGAACTCCCGCACGTCCGCCAGCCAGACGTCCTCGCCCTTGGCGACATAAGCATCACCCACCTTGTCCTTCAGCGCCTGCCCCACCGGCTTCAGGTAATCACCCGGATAGGTGCCGTCGGCAAAGGCCACTTCCTGCCCGTGCGCTTCCAGGTAGCGCAGGTAGACAGACCGCGCCAGCACATCGACCTGGCCGCCGCCGTCGTTGATGTAGTATTCGCGGGTGACGTCATAGCCGGCATAAGCCAAAAGCGAGGCCAGCGCATCGCCGAACACCGCGCCGCGGGTATGGCCGACGTGCAGCGGGCCGGTCGGGTTGGCCGAGACATATTCCACGTTCACCCGCTTGCCCGCGCCCAGACCAGAGCGGCCGAAATCCGTGCCTGCGTCCAGGACCGATTTCAGAACGTTCTGCCAGATGCCGGGCGCAAGGCGCAGGTTCAAAAAGCCGGGGCCTGCGACCTCGGCCGACGTCACCCGCACATCCGCGGCCAGCCTGGCGGCCAGCGCCTCGGCGATGTCGCGCTGCTTCATCCTGGCGGGCTTGGCCAGAACCATCGCCGCATTGGTTGCCATGTCGCCATGGGCGGCATCGCGCGGCGGCTCCACCGCGACATTGGCAAAATCAAGCCCCTCGGGCAGCGCGCCGTCCGCGGTCATCGCGGTCAGACTGTCAATCACAAGCGAGCGGATATCGGTAAAGAGGTTCATATCTGGCGTCCCATATGTTCAACAGTGCGGATACCGGGGGCCAAAGGCAGGGTCAACAGGATTGCAGGGGCTGCAGGGACCGGTAAGCGCACCGCACCGGAAAATTCAAATTTTCCGGCCAATTTTCTTGCTCAAGAAAATTGCGCCGCCATCCGCCGCGCCGGCCTCACAGGGTGGCGGTCTGGTCTTCCAGGATCTTGCCCCAGGTGAAGATCTCATAGGACCGGAAAGCAGGCACATAAAACGGATCACCATGGATCAGATGCTCCACCTCGACACGGTCCTCGGCCTCGACGATCCACAGCGCACCGCAGAAATCGCCATCGGTGTCCGGCTTCAGCCCGCCGCCGATCCGCAGTTCCGGGTGATCCCGGACATAAGCCACATGAGCATCGCGCCGGGATTGGCTGGCGCGCACATCCATCATTGCCGGCGCATCACGGAACATCACCGCCCAGCGGGTCAGCGCCGGCGCGGTCTTGCGGGTTTCCCGGGGAGCGGTCATGACAGCATTCCCTGAATGGCCGTGGCCGTGCCCCATTCGGTGATCTTGTAGGTGCGCAAAGAGGCCACGTAATAAGGATCCTGCAGGATCAGCCGTTCCACATCCTGACGGGTCTCCGCCTCCACATTCCAGATCGCGCCTGGGAAATCCTGCATCGGCCGCATCGCCAGCGCGCCGCCGATCTGCAGCTCGGACCTGGACCGCACAAAGGCGATATGCGCCTCGCGCCGCTTCTTGTCGCCGCGCACCCGGTCCATTTCGGGCTTGTCCGTGAATGTGACGGTCCAGCGTGCCATGGCTTTCCCCCTTGCTGCTCCTTTCGCGGATAACGCCAACGCCCCGCGGCATCATAGGGCCAGATCATAGCACGGCTTACGGCCAATTCGGGAACCCGGCTAAGAGCATTCCGCACCCCGAACACACAACAGCAGGTCCGCGCCCGGCCACGGGCCGTTGCGAATGTGCCGTCCCGAGGCGGAGGCCGGGCACAGGCCGGACCTACGCCGGATGCCCCTCCGACTGCTTCGCACCGTCGCAAATCGCATACCAGCCCGGCTTCTCGCCCACGAACTCGTGGAAACTGTTAGTCACCTCCAGCGCCCCGTCCAGTGCATTTGCGGCGATCGGAAAACTGGCGTCCTGCGACAGGATCTCGCCCAGCGAGCTGCCGCAGATCCGGCAGAAGCAACGGCCGTATTTATAGGGTGGCGCAGGCTGATACAGCGTCACCTCCTCCTTGCCGGCAATCCAGCGCAGGTCTTCCTTCTTCACAAACACAATGGTGCTGGCCCCCGCCTTGCGGCAGCGCGAGCAATGGCAGGTACCCATCAGCGACGGCTGCGCCAGCAGCTCAAACTTCACCGCGCCGCAGCAACAGCTTCCCTCAATCATTCCAGCAATCCTTCCTATTATCCACTTGATAGGAACATTACGTGAACACATTCTGAAAAACAAGCCGCACTCACCCGTTGCGCAGCGACCATCCGCACCGCACGCCCGGCTTGCGCCGCCTTAACATGGCTATGCGAAAGTCACTCCCGCTGCAGTACATGGCGCGGGTCAGACAACCCGTGCGCACAGGACGCCAGCCCCCCAAGACCACCTCCGCAAAAGGTGCAGAGTCGTCTGATTGATGAAGCTATTGACCGGACACGTGGCGCGCTGGCGTTCCGGCCCTTCCCTCCGCCTGTCGTGGCTGCGCCGCCATCTCTACACTGCCCGTTTCACTGCACGCAGGAAAGGGCCGCCGCAAACAAGACAGACCCCAAGGAACACAAGGCGAAGCCGTCAGACTTCAACCTTCACCCCGATCAGCCGCTCATGCTGCTGCAGGGCGAAACGGTCGGTCATGCCGGCAATGTAATCCGACACAATCCGCGCCAGCGCGGTGCGTCCTTGTGCAGCTGCGATATCGGCGTGCCAGCGCTCCGGCATGTCCTGCGGATTGTCCAGAAAGTAGGGAAACAGCGCCTCCACCACCTTGGCGACCTTGGCGCGTTTCTCCATCACCGAAGGGGCGCGGTACATGCGGGTGAACAGGAAGGCGCGGATGTCTTTCAGCCCGGCCCAAATTTCCGGCGAGAACTGCACCAGCGGATAATCCAGCTCCCGCACCTCCTCGACACTCTGCACAGCAGACTCCGCCAGCAGTACCCGGGCAGTGCCGATCACATCACCGACCATGACCCCGAAGAAACGCCGCAGTGCCTCGTGCCGGCGGCGGTTCGGGTCCAGTCCCGGATACAGCCGGTCCACCGCGCCATACGCCTTGTCCAGCAGCGGCAGCCGGGCCAGATCATCGTCGCTGAACAGCCCGGCCCGCAGCGCATCGTGCAGATCGTGGTTGTTGTAGGCAATGTCATCCGCCAGCGCCGCCACCTGCGCCTCGGCGCTTGCGTGGGTGTGCAGTTCCAGATCCACCGCCGCGTTGCATTCCGCCAGCGCCCAGGGCAGCTCCCCCACCACCGGACCGTTGTGTTTCGCAATCGCTTCAAGGGTTTCCCAGGTGAGATTCAACCCGTCGAATTCGGCGTAATGGCGCTCCAGACAGGTCACAATGCGGATCGCCTGGGCATTATGATCAAACCCGCCATAGGGTGCCATCAGCCCGTGCAGCGCATCCTCGCCGGTGTGGCCGAACGGCGTGTGGCCTAAGTCATGCGCCAACGCCACCGCCTCGGTCAGCTCCTGGTTCAGCCCCAAGGCGCCGGCAATCGTCCGGCCCACCTGCCCCACTTCAATCGAATGGGTCAGGCGGGTGCGGTAATTGTCGCCCTCATGTTCGACAAACACCTGGGTCTTATGTTTCAACCTGCGGAACGCACTGGCGTGGATGATCCGGTCGCGGTCACGCTGATAGGGCGATCGGAAGGAACTTTCCTCCTCGGTCACCTGCCGCCCGCGGCTGCGGTCCGGCATCGTGGCATAAGGCGCATGCATCTTAAATCTTTTCTCCAGCAAATCTTGCCGCATGAATTGCACCTTCATATATAAAGCCTTGCGCTGCAACTAACGCTGTGGAGAAACCTGATGAACCTGCCCCCGAAAGTCACTGACCGCGCCTTTGCCCGGCTGGCCGAGATCGGCGCCGCGGACCAGGGCCAGGCGCTGCGCGTCGCGGTCGAAGGCGGCGGCTGCTCGGGCTTTCAGTACGAGATCGCACTGGACGAGGCGAAACCCGAAGATCTGGTGCTTGAGGGCCAGGGCGAAAAGGTCGTCGTCGACACGGTCTCCCTGCCGTTCCTGGAAAACGCAGTGATCGATTTCACCGAGGAACTGATCGGCGCCCGCTTCACCATCGAGAACCCCAACGCCACCTCCAGCTGCGGCTGCGGCACCTCGTTTTCGATGTGACCCGGCGTCCAGCCGGCATCGCGCATCATGATCCCGCTTTGCCGCCAGGCAAGGCAGCGCCCGCCCTCATCTCAAGGGGCGGGCGCTTCGCCCGTTTGCAGGGCGCAACGTCTCAGACGCAACCCCGACCCGGCGCTAGGGATCGGTCTGCAGCCGTCCCTGGCCGCGCAGCCTTGGCAAGGCCGGGGCAAACTGATCCCAGACCAGATACAGACCGGACGCAATCACAATGGCACCGCCGATATAGGTGGTGGCTGGCGGAAACTCCCCAAAGAAGACTGAACCGATAACCGCCATCCAGATGAACTGCAGGTTCATCAGCGGGGTCACCGCATAAGAAGCCATAAGCCGCAACGCCACCACCAGCAGCCAGCGCGCGCCGAACAACAAGAAGGCATAGGCCGCAGCCCACCCCACATCAGCAAGCGGCATCGGCACCCACACAAACGGCAGCACCAGCAGCATTGCGCCGCACAGCGTCAGGTTGGGATAGAACACCTGCGCCAGCGCGTTGCTTTCATAACGGCCGATAAACCGTGCCATGGTCATGGAAAACGTGCCGGAAAGCACCGCACCAAAGGCCACGAAATGGCCCCAGGATGCATGGGCGTCCGCGTTGCCATGCGGCAGCAGGAACAACACGCCGCAAAATCCCGCAGCCAGCGCAATCCAGGCCGCCGGGCGCACTGGCTCTTTCAATACTGCTCCGGACATTGCGCCGGCCAGCAGCGGCATCAGGCCGATAAAGACAAACACTTCGGCAAAAGGCAGCAGCCGGAAGGCATAGAAGAAACAGACCGCAGCGATCAGCGTTGCCACTGACCTGAGAGCCATCGCCCGCGGGCAGCGGGTGCGGAAGCCGCCGCGCTGCGCCGGCAGCCGGTCCGCCAGCAGGCAGAACCCCACCACCATCGCACCGGACAGCGCATAAAGCTGCGCCGCCGCATACTGGCCCGCCAGCAATTTTGTGATCCCGTCGGCCGAGGCGATCAACCCGGTATAGGCCACCACCAGCAGCGCACCGCCCAAGGCCTGATTGCGGGTGCCGCCCATCACGCAACCCCCGCGCTGCCCGCCCGGGCGAAACCTTCGAAAAATCCTGCGAACCTTGCACAGCTGCGCTCTGCCGCGGTGAGCAGCCCGTGCTCCTCCTCGCTCAGGGCAGCCTCGGCGCGCGCCTTCACTGCGCTCCAGCTGTTGCGCGCCATCCCGGCGTCGAAAACCGCTTCTGACAGGCTCCTCAAAATGCTCCCTCCCTGTTGCGCCGACACATGCATTCCTCCCATCGGGACCGCCTGCCGAAAGGCAGGACGCCCGGACATCAGCATGAGCCAGTTGACCACAAAATACTCGTGATACGCATCCTGATGTCCATAAAATTCTCCCTTAGCGAGCATATAGGCCGAAACCTGCCGGTCAAGCCACGCCTCCCAGGCCGCAGGCGGCTGCTGGCCGGCAAACCGCAGCGCGATGCAGATCTCTGCCAGCAGGTCGGCATTCTGATCCAAAAAGGCCACCAGACCGGCAAATTCCAGACTGGTGATCGCCGCCACCGGCAGGTCCGGATCGCGGCGGCCGTATTCAGAGAGATAGAAAACGATATGGGTCAGCTCGTAAGCTGCTTTCTTGTTGGGAATGGCAAAGGTCTGAGGGTTTGAGATGAAACCGCGCAGCCGGTCATCCAGCCCGTCATCACGCAGATCTATCCCGCGCCGCGCCAGCAGCCGCCGGGCCTCGGCGCGCTGCAAATCGGACAGCTCGGCCTGCGCCAGCCCCTGCTTTGACACCCAGTCTGCCAGTTGCGCCCCGGTCTGCCCCGGCAGACCCAGATCCTCCAGGTCCAGGCAGATCGACAGGATAAAGCGGTAATACTGCCGGAAAAAACTGATATGACGCGCCGCACCATCGTAAAATTGCTGCAAGGGCTGCAGGGCATCAGCGGCAACATCCGCCCCGGTGCATTCCAGAATATTCAGCAGCTCGGCGTTCTCTTTGAGCCAGAACACGTCCTCCTGGCTGCGCCGGTGCGTTGCGAAACCGGCAATCAGCGTCTCTTGCGCACAGGCCCGGGACTGGCGGGCGGCAGGAGAGAAAAACGGGATGATCTGGGCCATGGGAACCTCGTTCGGATAAATGCGGCGCGATACCGGCGGCCCCGGATACAGGGCCGCCAAAAGTCAGGGACCGGCAGCAAAACCGGCCCTGCCCGGATCAGCTGCCCGAGGAGAACAGCCGGGTGGCATCCCCCGCGCTGGTCCGTGCCGCCGTTGCGGGGGCAGAACCGGAAGAGAACAGATGCGTCCCCTCGCCCGCGCCCGTCCTGGCCGCGGCGGCCGGGGCTGAACCGGAGGAGAACATCTCTGTCAGATCACCTGCCGCGGTTTCATGTGCCGCCGCAGGGGCTGAACCGGAAGAATACATTTCTGTCAAATCCCCGGACGCAATCTCTGATTGATCCGCAGGTGCTGACCCTGAGGAAAACATTTGCACCAGATCACCTGCGGCGGCATCGCTTTGAGCAACAGGAGCGGAGCCGGAAGAGAACATCTCTACCAGGTCGCCAGCTGCGGTTTCGCTGCGGGCCGCAGGCGCTGAACCGCTGGAGAACAACCCGGTTTCCCCGCCAGCCCAGCTTTGCGCGGCCTGCGGCATGGACCCGGACGAAAACAACGAAACACCTTCACCCGCAGTCAGCTCCGCGGAACATTCAGGTGCTGAACCAGAGGAGAACATCTCTGTCCCGCCGCCCTCGAACAGGCTGGCGCCTGCGGTTTGACGGGCTGCATGGATGGTCTGGATTTTGTGCTGAGCAGTCATTTGGAACCCCATTCATTAAGGACAAAAGGCTCCACAACGCTGGCACGGACACCGCGCAGCGCAAATAGAAAATGCAATTTCACATTGTATTTTCTAGTGCGGATTACATTAACTTCAACTCGCTATTTTTTGTGCAATTTCAATTATTTCAATTCATCCACAGCTTATTCACCGCGTTATTCACACGTATATTATTGCAAAATAAATAAACTCAACCTGAGGGATACTTTTCACCTGTGCAAAACAGCCATGATTCGCCGTGCCGCAAGTGATTCCCGAATCGTGCTTCGGGCTTGCCCCGCGACGCTGATTCAGCGATAGATCGGCCTCGGATAAAGCAATCTGTGCCGGAGGCAAGCCATGAAAATCGCCACATTCAATATCAATGGCATCAAGGCCCGGGCGCAGGCGCTGCCGGACTGGCTGGATGAAGCCCAGCCCGACGTGGCGGTGCTGCAAGAGATCAAATCGGTCGACGAAGCGTTTCCGCGCGAAATGCTGGAAGAGCGCGGCTATAACGTCGAAACCCACGGCCAGAAAAGCTTTAACGGGGTGGCAATCCTGTCAAAGCTGCCGCTGGAGGATGTGCGCCGCGGCCTGCCCGGCGATGACAGCGACGAACAGGCCCGCTGGATCGAGGCCACGGTGGTCGGCAAGCAGGCGATCCGCATCTGCGGCCTGTACCTGCCCAATGGCAACCCGGTTGAACTGGAGCCGGACGGCAGCCCGGTGGCGGGCAGCAAATATGCCTATAAACTAGCCTGGATGGAACGGCTGAAGGCGCGCGCCGAAGCGTTGCTGGCGGAGGAGATGCCGGCACTGATGGCCGGTGACTACAACATCATCCCGCAGGCCGAGGATGCCAAGCGCCCCGAAGCCTGGCTGGAGGACGCGCTGCACCGGCCCGAAAGCCGTGCCGCGTTTCAGCGGATCGTCAACCTTGGCTTCACCGAAGCCTTCCGCGCCCGGCACCAGGGGCCAGGGCATTATTCCTTCTGGGATTACCAGGCTGGTGCGTGGAACCGCGACGACGGCATCCGCATCGACCATTTCCTGCTGACCCCGCAAGCCGCGGATCTGCTGCGCGATTGCCAGATCGACAAGGATGTGCGCGGCCGGGAAAAACCCTCGGACCACGTGCCGGTCTGGGTCGAGCTGGATATCTAGCGCTATCCGCGCCGCGCACCAGCGCGGCGCCCGGCCCAACACTTTCGGATTCATTTCAGATGAACCCGAAAAGGGGCGGGAGCCGCCCGCCGGCCCTGCTCAGGCGGTGACGTCGTGGCGGTAGATCCAGTCGAACTGGCTGACCATCTTGCCAGGTGCAAAGCGGCCGCCCAGCTTCAGCACCTGATGCGCAGGCCAGCTGAGCGGTGCGCGCAGATGGTATTTCCAGGCGTTTTTGCCGGCCGCCTGCACCACCTTTTCAGCCCGTTCGCGGCGGCGGGACTGGTAAACGGCCAAGCCGCGCGCGATATCCGGCGCTTCCTGCAGGGAGCGGGCCAGCACCCATGCATCCTCCAGCGCCAGATTGGCGCCCTGCGCCATGAAGGGCAGCGTCGGATGCGCCGCATCGCCCAAGATGGCGGTGTTTTCGCCATGCCAGCTGGCCGCTACCGGGTGGCGGAACAGACCCCACTGCAATACATCCTCCACCGCCTCCAGCAGCGCAGCGGCGGTGCCGCCGAAACCGGAAAAGGCGGCGCGCAGGTTGGCGGGATCATCCTTGAAATTCCAGCCCTCGTCGGCCCAGGCGCGGCGTTCCTGCACCGCAACCAGGTTCATCAGACTGCCATCGCGCAAGGGGTAAGCCACCAGATGCCGCCCCGGCCCCATGAACACCTGCGCCTCGGCGGGCAGGTCCAGATGGTTTGGCACAGTGGCGCGCCAGGCCACCTGGCCGGTGAAAAAAGGCGTTCGTTCGCCGTTCAGCGCCACGCGGGCTTTCGAGTGCAGCCCATCAGCGCCCACCACCAGATCACCGCCGCATTGCGCACCATTGCTGAGGTGGACGACAGGCTGCAGGCCCGGTTCGACCCGGTCCGCCCGTTGCAGCAGCCGCACCTGCACACCGTCGCGGCGGGCGGCACCGGCCAGAATGCCGACCAGGTCGGAGCGGTGCACAAAGTAGTACGGATGCCCCGCTGAATATTCATCAAGATCCAATCGCAGCACCTGATCGCCGCGCCGGTGGCCGCGCAGCACCACGGCACGGGCGCGCTGCGAGCACCAGGCCAGATCATCGGCCAGCCCCAGCGCCCTTAGCACAGCCACGCCGTTGGGAGTGATCTGCAGGCCCGCGCCCACTTCGGAGATCGCCTCGGCCTGCTCCAGCACAGTGACGGAGGCGCCAAAGCGGCGCAGCGCCAAGGCTGCGGTCAAGCCGCCGATCCCGGCGCCGATGACGGTTATTTTCAGGCCTTTGAGTTCCATGGGCTCCCGCAGATTCTCCGCTTGCACCCAATGAAACAAAAAACGCCGGAGCAAAAGGCCCCGGCGTCATGAATTCGCGCGTTTTCACTGCCAATGGCGGCGGTTAATCGTCGCGGTGGACTTTTTCGCGGCGCTCGTGGCGTTCCTGGGCCTCAAGGCTCATGGTTGCGATCGGACGTGCATCCAGACGTTTCAGCGAAATCGGATCGCCGGTCACTTCGCAGTAGCCGAATTCACCCTCGTCGATGCGGCGCAAGGCCGAGTCGATTTTGGCGACCAGCTTGCGCTGGCGGTCACGGGTGCGCAGTTCCAGCGCGCGGTCGGTCTCTTCGCTGGCACGGTCGGCAACATCCGGGATGTTGCGGGTGTTGTCCTGCAGCCCTTCGATGGTATCGCGGCTGTCGGACAGCAGATCCTGTTTCCATTCCAATAGTTTGCGTCGGAAATACTCAAGCTGCCGGTCGTTCATGAACGGCTCATCTTCAGCCGGTCGGTAGTCGTCCGGCAGAAACACTTCTTGCTTCATTTCGGCTCCTTCGGTCTGGCCCATAATGCTGGTCATAATTTGCACCTGAACATTTTGGCTCCCCCTCTGCCGCAGCGTTTATCCCCATCGGAAGGGAATGTCACTACACAATAGTGGCGCCGTTTGGTTAAAACCGTGATAACAACTTGGCGCCGTGGCACCGATCATGACTGGAACAGGAAAGATATGCAATTTCAGGGCACTAAAGAATATGTCGCAACAGATGATTTGAAAGTTGCGGTGAATGCGGCGGTGACGCTGGAGCGTCCGCTGCTGGTTAAGGGCGAGCCGGGCACGGGCAAGACCGAACTGGCAAAACAGGTTGCCAGCGCCCTGGGGCTGCGGATGATCGAGTGGAACGTGAAGTCCACCACCCGCGCCCAGCAAGGCCTGTATGAATATGACGCCGTCAGCCGGTTGCGCGACAGCCAGCTGGGTGATGCGCGCGTGAATGATGTGAAAAACTACATCAAGAAGGGCAAGCTGTGGGAAGCCTTTGAAGCGGGTGAGAAGGTCGTGCTGCTGATCGACGAGATCGACAAGGCCGACATAGAGTTCCCGAACGACCTGTTGCAGGAGCTCGACAAGATGGAGTTCCACGTCTACGAGACCGGCGAGATGGTCAAGGCAAAGCACCGGCCCGTCATGATCATCACCTCGAACAATGAAAAAGAACTGCCGGACGCCTTTTTGCGGCGCTGCTTCTTTCATTACATCCGCTTTCCGGATGCTGAAACGATGAAAAAGATCGTCGAGGTGCACCATCCCGGCATCAAGGACAGCCTGCTGACCGCCGCGCTGACCCAGTTCTACGAGATCCGCGAGACGCAAGGCCTGAAGAAGAAACCCTCGACCTCCGAGGTGATCGACTGGCTGAAGCTGCTGCTGGCCGAGGATCTGAGCCCTGAGGACATCGCCCGTGACGGCGCCGATGCGCTGCCGAAATTGCATGGGGCGCTGCTGAAAAACGAACAGGACGTGCATTTGTTCGAACGGCTGGCCTTTATGGCGCGCGGCCGCCGCTGAACGGCCTTGAGGCCGGAACAGGCAGGCGCATTGCCTGGCGGCTGCCTGTTTCGCTTCAAATTGCTGCCGCATTCCCCTATCAGAGGAAACAGAGCCGGGCAGCACAGCCCGGGCTGATAGGAGACGCCCCGAGTGCCCGCTGACGCTGCCCCGGTTTCACACATCTCTGTCCAACACCCGCCCCGCAGGCCTGCCGTCTTGCGCGTGCTTAGGGCGGCGGCAGCCGGGCTTGCTGTGGCTGCGCTGGCTGCCTGCGCGACCCCCGGCGGGCGGGCCGCAGCGCCGACCCGCGCCGCAGCCGCGCCGGTAGCGCTGCCGCCGGTCAAGGTGTTCACCGCCGGCCGCGCGCAGCCGCCGCAGCGCTCCAATGCCGATATCGCGCGGGATTTTCTGGATCTGCACTTCCGGCTGGAAGGCGGCAGCACCCTGCCCCAGTTCACCCGGTTCGAGACCCCGATCACCCTGCGGGTGACCGGCACGCCCGCACCGGGGTTCAACCGCGATCTAAGCGCGCTGCTGACCCGGCTGCAGACCGAGGCCGGGATCCCGGTCCGCCGGGTGTCCGGCGGCGAAGCCAGTATCACCATTCAGTCGGTTTCCCGCGCCGAGATCCGCCGGGCCTTGCCCAAGGCCGCCTGTTTTGTGGTCCCCAATGTCTCGTCGCTGCGTGAATACCGCCGCAACCGGCGCAGCCCGCGCACCAATTGGTCGCTGCTGCGCAACCGCGAGAAGCTGGCGGTGTTCATCCCCAATGACGTCAGCCCGCAGGAGGTGCGTGATTGCCTGCACGAGGAGCTGGCGCAAGCGCTTGGTCCGCTGAACGATCTCTACCGGCTGCCGGATTCCATTTTCAACGACGACAATATCCATGCGGTGCTGACCGGCTTTGACATGCTGATCCTGCGCGCAACCTATGCGCCCGAGCTGCGCACCGGCATGAGCCGGGCCGAGGTGGCCGCGCGGCTGCCTGCGGTGCTGGCGCGGCTGAACCCGCGCGGCGCGCGCACCGCGGCGCAGCGGATGCCGGAAACCCCGCGCGCCTGGTCAGCCGCCTATGAGCAGGCTTTGGGTCCGCAAGCCTCGCTGCGGGACCGGCTGCGCGCCGCCAACAGGGCCGCGGAGATTGCCCGCGACCTGGGCTGGCAGGACCACCGCCGGGCCTTGAGCCATTACACATTGGGCCGGATGCTGCATGTCCGCGAGCCCGAGCTGGCATTGCAGCATTTCCTGACTGCACAGACATATCTGCAAGGTCTGCCCGGCACCCGGATGCACCAGGCCAAACTGGCAGTGCAGCTGGCGGCCTATGAGATTGCCACCGGCAATGGGGGCGCCGCGCTGGCGCGGCTGACCCCTGCCGTGGCAGCCGCAGCCGAACATGAGAACGCCGCCCTGCTGTCGACCCTGCTGATGCTGCAGGCCGAAGCGCTGGAGTTGCAGGGCCGCGTGGTGGAGGCGCGCCGGGTCAGGCTGGACAGCCTGGGATGGGCACGCTACGGGTTCGGCCCGGATTGGGTGGTCGAGGCCCGGCTGGAAGAGATCGCCGCGCTGCGCCCCTCGGCCCCTTGATCCTGAGCGTACAGACTGGACCTGAAAGACTGATCTGAAAGACAGGAAACGGAAAACACCATGATTGTAATCGCCGGCTTGGTGCTGGGCGCCGTTATTGGCGCAACGAAGGCCCGCAAACGTGGCGGCAATACCCTGGACATGCTGCAATACGGGGCTGTCTATGCCATCGTATTTGGTATGATCGGGCTGCTGGCAACCATCCTGACCCACCGGGTGCTGGCGTAACTGCTCAGCAAAGGCGCCGCGATGTTCCAGCCCTTCTTTGAAAACCTGCGCAAGGCGGCCATTCCGGTGTCTTTGCGCGAATACCTGACCTTTCTCGAAGGCATGAAGGCGGGGCTGGCGACCTACGACATCGAGGCGTTCTACTTCCTCGCCCGTGCGGCAATGGTGAAGGACGAGCGCAACATCGACAAGTTCGACCGCGCCTTTGCCGCCACATTCAAAGGCCTGGAGGTGATCCCGGCCGAGGCCGTGATGGAGGCCGTGGACATTCCCGAAGACTGGCTGCGCAAGATGGCGGAAAAACATCTGAGCGCAGAGGAGAAAGCCGAAATCGAGGCGCTTGGCGGCTTTGAGAAATTGATGGAGACGCTGCAGGAGCGGCTGAAGGACCAACAGGGCCGCCATCAGGGCGGCAACAAGTGGATCGGCACCGCCGGCACGTCGCCCTTTGGCGCCTATGGCTATAACCCCGAGGGCGTGCGCATCGGCCAGAAGGAAAGCCGCCACCAGCGCGCGGTCAAGGTTTGGGACAAGCGCGAGTTCAAGAACCTGGACGGCGATGTGGAACTGGGCACCCGCAACATCAAGGTGGCCCTGAAACGGCTGCGCCGCTGGGTCCGCCAGGGCGCGCATGAGGAGCTGGATCTGGACCGCACCATCCGCTCCACCGCCGAGCATGGCTATCTGGATGTAAAGACCCGGCCCGAGCGGCACAATGCTGTGAAGGTCCTGCTGTTCCTGGACGTGGGCGGCTCAATGGATCCGCATATCAAGGTGGTGGAGGAGCTGTTCTCGGCGGCGCGGACCGAGTTCAAGCATCTGGAGTACTATTACTTTCACAATTGCCTGTATGAAGGCGTGTGGCGCGACAACCGGCGGCGCTGGGGCGAGAAGACCCCGACCCATGAGGTTCTGCGCACCTACGGGCCGGACTATAAATGCATCTTTGTGGGTGACGCCTCGATGAGCCCATATGAGATCGCCTATGCCGGCGGCGCCAATGAGCATTGGAACGAGGAAGCAGGCCAGGTCTGGCTGCAACGCGCGCGCGACGCCTGGGGGGCAAACCTGTGGATCAACCCGGTGCCGGAGAAATACTGGGACTACACCCATTCGATCGGCATGATCCGCGAGATTTTCGAAGGCGCCATGGTGCCGATGACGCTGGACGGGCTGGAACGCGGCATGCGCGAGCTGTCGCGCTAGGCTTTTCTTCCTGACAGCCGGCGGGACCAACCGGGCGCCGCAAGACTCAGCGGCCCTCCCGCGCCTGCAGATGCGCCGGCTGGCGCCAGCGCCCCTTGGCAGCCTTGGGCATGGCATCCTGCCTTGGCAGGATGCGCGCCGGACCTTTAGGTCCGGCGCCGGGCCCAACCGGGAGGCCGGCATTTCAGATGCAGGCCGGACGGGCGGGAGCCACGCTTTGCGACTCCGATTTGCGCTTTTCTGCTGCTAAACGCCCCAAAGCCCCCAGCCGCCCAAAGCCGCGACCGGCACGAACAGCCAGCCTTGCGGCAGCAGCCCATAGCCCGTGCGGCGCAGCGGCGGCACCACGATGCCGATCACCGCAGTCACCGCCGCCAGAGCTGTTCCCGCCAGCGCCATGTCAGCCGAGCCGCGGGCGCCGAGAAACAGGAACAGAGCCATCAGGCCCAGATAGCCGGTCACCAGATGCCAGCAGAACAAGGTGGTTTCGCGCACGGCATCCGGCAGCTGACGGTCCTGTGCCAGCGGTACCGCACATTCCCGGCCCCCGATGCAAGCGTGAACACCCATCCACAAGGCCGCCAGCGCTGACGCCGCAAGTAAAGTCCACTGCATCGCAATTCTCCAATTTCTTAATAAAATCAATACCGCCGGTCAAATGTGCAACCCGGCAGCCTATTCAAACCATGCCAAGCCGGAGGGCACCACTGGCAAATACGCCGCAGAGGCTGCGGCTGGTGCGGCGTTACTCCGGCACTGCTGATTGCGCCCCGCGGCGCTGTGCCGCCGCCGCTGGTTCCAGAGGGCGGCTGGGCAATGCCCCCGCCCCGGCCGCGCGGACAGCAATTCTTTTTTGCACAACCTGAAGCAGTCTGCCCGCGGAATTCCGCCGCTGAGAACCACATCCGGCGCATGTCCGCCGAAGCGGGCTTGCACCGGTTGAACGGGCCGCCCCGCAACCGCTATCCGTAAGGAAAAGAACAAGCGGCAATACAAAGGCCGCAATCCCCGAGCAGGAGCCTCGCGTGAGCGTGCCGCATCAAGACATCCCTCCCCGTGGCGGTGCCCCCGCCGCTGCCATAAAGCCGTTTCAGATCCGCGGACGGTATTTTACCGCCGTTGCGCTGCGCCCCGAGGACGGGCCGCTGGACAAGGCGTTTTATGCGGCCCTTGACGCGCAGCTGCGCTGGAGTCCGCATTTCTTTGACGGTGCGCCGCTGATCCTGGATCTGGCCCAGGCGCCGGGGCTGACCCGCCCGGCTGAGCTGCGGGCACTGACCGACAGCCTGCGCAGCCGCGGCCTGGCAGTGTTCGGGGTGCAAAACGCCTCGCCCTCGCAGGTGGCCGCTGCCGAAGACGCCGGGCTGATCACAATTGCCAGCGGCAAGGATGCGCCGCTGAACACCAAAGGTCCGGCCCGGCCCGGTACCCGGCGGGAATTGCCCAAGAAATTGCGTCCGCCGCAAAACCGGCTGATCACCCAGCCGGTGCGGTCCGGCCAGACGGTTGTGGCCGAAGGCGGCGATCTGGTGGTGGTCGGGCCGGTCAGTTCCGGCGCCGAGCTGATTGCGCGCGGCAGCATTCATGTCTATGGCCGCCTGCGGGGCCGCGCCATGGCTGGTGCCGAGGGTGACGAGGAGGCGCGGATCTTCTGCAACAGCCTGGACGCCGAGCTGCTGGCAGTGGCCGGGCTGTACCGGACAAGCGAAAATTTGGAACCGGAGCTGTTGAACCGCCCTGTGCAGGTGTTCCTGCAGGATGGACGGCTTTGTGTGGAGACCCTGGGATGAGCGCAGGGATAAGGAAGGCAGAACGATGAGCAAGGACCTGAAACTGGAAGAGCCGCTGGGCAAGGTGATCGTGGTCACCTCGGGCAAGGGCGGCGTTGGCAAGACCACCACATCCGCTGCCGTCGGCGCCGAGCTGGCGCGGCGCGGCCACAAGACGGTGGTGATCGATTTCGACGTGGGTTTGCGCAACCTGGACATGATCATGGGCTGTGAACGCCGGGTGGTGTTCGACTTTATCAATGTCATTCAGGGCGACGCCAAGCTGAAGCAGGCGCTGATCCGCGACCGGCGTCTGGAGACGCTGTCGGTGCTGCCGACCTCGCAGACCCGCGACAAGGATGCGCTGACCAAGGATGGCGTCCAGAAGGTGCTGGAAGAGCTGCGTCAGGAGTTCGACTATATCATCTGCGACAGCCCTGCGGGCATTGAACGCGGCGCCCAGATGGCGATGCATTTTGCCGATGAGGCGATTGTGGTGACCAACCCCGAAGTGTCCTCGGTGCGCGATAGCGACCGGGTGCTGGGCCTGTTGAACAGCATCACCGACCGGGCGGGCAAGGCCGGTGCGGAGCCAATCAAGGCGCATGTGCTGATTACCCGTCACGACAAGTCCCGCATCAGCAGCGGTGAAATGATGACGGTAGAGGATGTGCTGGAGGTTCTGGCAGAGCCGCTTTTGGGGATCATCCCTGAAAGCAAGGCAGTGCTGCGGGCCTCCAATCTCGGCGTTCCGGTGGTGCTGGATGACCCTTCTGCGGCGGCCACCGCCTATGAGGACGCGGTGGGCCGGCTGATCGGCGAGCAGATTGAGATGCGGATTGCCGCCGACCGGCGGCCCGGCCTGCTGCAGCGGCTGTTCGGACGGGCGGTGTAGGGCATGTTCGGTTTTTCCCTCCGCCCCCGCAAAGCCTCGGCCAGCACTGCCAAGGAACGGCTGCAGATCCTGCTGGCGCATGAACGCAGCAGCAGCGGCGGTGTCCGCCCCGACTGCCTGCCGCAATTGCAGCGCGAGATCCTGGAAGTGATCCGCCGCCATATGCAGATCGGCGACGAAGCGATCGACATCCGCATGGAACGCGGCGATGAGCTGTCGAGCCTGGAAATCAACATCGAGTTTCCCGGCAAGCTGGGCATGAACTGAACTGCCCGTCGGGGCAGTGCATGTCCCGGCAGTTTTATTAAATTCCGGCGCGAATTCCCCAACCCGCCCGCGCCGGGGTAAGGGCAGGTTAAGCCTGCCCGTGGTGTCATGGGCCTTCCGCATCTTTCGCGCAGAAGGCCCATGACTATCTTAAATCAGAATTCGCACCTCGCCGGTGCCGCCCCCCAGGAAACCTTGCGGCTGGGGGAGCTTCTTGGCGCGCTCAGCCATGCGCTGGACATGACCGAAGGCCAGCCCAAGGGGCATTGCCTGCGCTGCTGCTGGATCGGCATGCAGGTGGCAGCAGAGCTGAGGATGGCGCCGCAGGCGCGCTCCGACCTCTATTTCACTTTGCTGATGAAGGATCTGGGCTGCAGTTCCAATGCCGCCCGCATCTGCCAGCTGTACAAGACCGACGACCTGTCCTTTAAGCGCGATTTCAAAACGGTGAACGGCCTGCGCCAGGGGCTGGGTTTTCTATGGCGCAACACGGCCGGCGGCGCCGCGGCCTGGACCCGGCTGAAAACCCTGAAACAGGTGCTGGCAAGGAACAGCAGCATAGCCGCAGAGATGATCGACACCCGCTGCAACCGGGGCGCGGCAATTGCCCGGCAGATGCGGTTTTCCGAAGCTGTGGCCGAAGGCATCGCCGGCCTGGATGAGCATTGGGACGGCGGCGGCCTGCCGCTGGGCCTGGCGGGCGATGCAATCCCGCTGTTTTCGCGCATTGCGCTGATGGCGCAGGTGGTGGATGTCTTTGCAGCCGAGCGGGGAATCGAGGGTGCCGCGGCAGAGCTGGAGCGGCGTGCGGGCACATGGTTCGATCCGGATCTGGTGCCGGTCTTCACCTCGGTGATCCGCCGTCCGCGCTTTCTGCCGGATCTGTGGGATCCCGGGCTGGAAGCAGAAGTGCTTGCCACCCCGCAGGCCCGGCACATTCATCCGGTGGATGAGGATTACCTGGATGAAATCAGCGAGGCGTTTTCATTGGTGATCGACGCCAAAAGCCCCTTTACCCACGGCCATTCGCGGCGGGTTGCGCGCTATACCGGCATGATCTGCGATCAGCTGGGCTACTCCCCGGAACGGCGGCGCTGGTTGGTGCGGGGTGCGCTGCTGCACGACATTGGCAAGCTGGGTATCCCCAATACTATTCTGGACAAGCCGGGCAAGATGACCGAGGCGGAAATTGCCAGGATGAAGCAGCATCCGGTGCTGGGTCATCAGGTGCTGAGCCGGATTTTCGCCTTCCGCGAGCTGGCGGATGTGGGCGCGGCGCATCACGAGCGGCTGGATGGAAAAGGCTACCCTTACGGTCTGGACGCCGGCCGGCTGAGCCAGGAGATGCGGATTTTGGCGGTGGCCGATATCTTTGACGCGCTGACCGCGGACCGGCCCTATCGCGCTGCGCTGCCGCTGGATGAGGCTTATGCAATCATGGACAAACTGTCGGGGCCTGGAATTGATCCGGACTGCTATGCAGCACTGCAGGACGCGGTCACTGCCAGCGGCTGGCCGTCGGGTCAGGACAGGCTGCCGCAGGAAAGCGGATGGGCGGCAGCGGATCATGCAGAAACCGCTTGAGCCTGGCAGGGTCAGCCCCCATATCTGAAGCATGCTGCGCCTTCTGCCCATTCTGCTGGCCGTCGCTTACGGCCTTGTGATGTACCGGATTTCGATCTGGCGCACCCACCGTGAGCTGGACCAGCGCTCAACCGAGCTGGCGGATGCGCGGCTGAAAGGGCTGACCGACCGGCTGGCGGCGGCGCTGGAGATTGCCCGTATTCCGGTGCATATCTATGAGGTCGATCCGGTCAACGGGCTGGCGGCGCCGGACGGGCGGATCTTTATCACCCGCGGGTTTTACCGCAAATACCAGAACGGCGAGGTCAGCGCCGAGGAAATGGCATCGGTAATTGCCCATGAGCTGGGCCATGTGGCGCTGGGGCATGCGAAGAAACGGATGATAGATTTCTCCGGCCAGAACGCGCTTCGCACGGCGCTGATGATGATCCTGGGCCGCTACATTCCCTTTATCGGGCCTTGGATAGCCGGGGTGCTGACCGGTTTGATCGCAGCGCGGCTGTCGCGCGGCGATGAGTATGAGGCAGATGAATATGCCGCCGCATTGCTGACCAAGGCGGGCATTGGCCTGGCGCCGCAGAAAAGCCTGTTCACCAAACTGGAAGAGCTGACCCAGGCGCGCGCGGGCATGGCGCCGGCCTGGCTGATGAGCCATCCGAAAACCGAAGAACGCATCGCCGCGCTGGAGCGGCTGGAAGCGAAATGGGCCAAGGGCTGAGCTGGCTGAGGGCATGAGGGGCCTGCCCCTCATACTCCCCGGAGTATTTGCAGAAAGATGAAGATACCGTCAGCCGGCCAAGGCTTTGGCCAGCCTTGGAAGCCGGGCCTTCTTCAGCAACGGGCGGATCTCCCAGCTGCCGCCGGAGAGGCGGTTGGCCTCGGCCAGGACTTGGCTGCCCAAGGCCTCCATGCCTGCGCTGTCCTGCAGCCAGAAGCGATAGAGGAGTTCGTCAGCGCCGATACGCTCCAGGCCTTCCTCGGCCAGGGTGTGACGGGGGAAGTCCTTGTTGTTGAGGGTAACAATTGCGTCGGCGTGGCCGGTGATGGCGGCGGCCAGCACATGGATGTCGGCGCTGTCGGGCAGCCACAAGCGGGCTTCAACGCCCGGAGCTGCCGGCACTTCGGCCTTGGGCCAGCTGGCGCGGGCCAGCGCGGTCTCGGCCTTGGCCTGCGCCGCGCCTTCGGGGCCGAGTTTCAGCGCCGCGCGCTCCCATTCGCCCAGGATGCGCGCAGACCAGAGCGGGGTGAAATGCCCCAGCCTGGCCGCGCCCAGCAGCATCTCCCGCATCACCGTCGGGTAAAGCACGCAAGTGTCCAGGAGCAGCTTCATCCCCGTCAGTCCAGCCGGAAGAACACGGCCTTAAGGTAGCCGCTTTCCGCCAGCTGCGGCAGCTGCGGGTGGTCGGGGCCGGCATAGCCGGTGTGGATCAGCGTGCCGCGGCGGCCGGATCTGCCGATGCCGCGGGCCGAGGCGTTGCGGAATTTGGCGAGATCCGCCGCGTGCGAGCAGGAGCAAAGCCCAAGGTAGCCGCCGGGTTTCACCAGCGGGGCGGCCAGTTTGGCAATGCGTTCATAGGCCCGCAAGCCCGCCTCCAGCGCCTGTTTCGAGGGTGCAAAGGCGGGCGGGTCGCAGATAACCACGTCGAAGTTTTCGCCTTCCTTCTGCAGCGCGTCCAGCACGTCGAACGCATCGCCCTGGCGGGCGGTGAACCTGTCCTTGCGGCCGCTGGCTTCGGCGCCCCGGGCCGCCAGCTCAAGTGCGGCGGCAGAGCCGTCAACGCAGGTGGCGTGCGCGGCCCCCCCTGCCAGCATCGCCAGGCCAAAGCCGCCAACGTGGGAGAACACATCCAGCACCGTGGCGCCCTGTCCGGTGAGGCGGGCGGCAAAGGCGTGGTTTTCACGCTGATCGAAGAACAGCCCGGTTTTCTGACCGCCGGTCAGGTCGGCCATATAAGTGGCGCCGTTCATCTGCACCGGCACAGGTGCGGCGGGCGTTTCGCCCAGCAGGGTCTGGTTCTGATCGTCCAACCCTTCCAGAGTGCGGGTGCGGCCAGCGGCGTTTTTCAGGATCACGTCTGCACCGGTCACATCCGCCAGCGCCGCGGTGAGCATGTCCAGATGCATTTCGGCCCAGGCGGCGTTGGGCTGGACCACGCAAGCGGCGCCGAACCGGTCGATGACCACGCCGGGCAACCCGTCGGATTCGGCATGGACCAGCCGGTAGAAGGGCGCGTCATACAAGCGTTCGCGCATCTCCAGCGCGCGGGACAGGCGGGCAGCGAACCAGGCCTGATCAATCACCGCTTCCGGATCCCGGTCGAGCATCCGGGCGATGATCTTGCTGTCCGGGTTCACCGAGACCAGCCCCAGCGAGCGCTGCGCCTCATCCTCCAGCACCGCCAGGGTGCCGGGCGCCAGATTGCGGGTGCGGCGGTCGGTCACCAGTTCGTTGGCATAAACCCAGGGAAACCCGTGCCGGATGGCGCGGGCGTTGGATTTGGGTTTCATTTTCACGCGGGGGCGCTGATGCGCATCTGAGGAGGCTGTCATGGGGTCCTCATAGCCTTAAGCCCGGAACAGGAAAAGGGGCCGCATGGCCCCTTCCCGCAGAACTTCGCCGCTGCGCCTTGGCTTTATTGCAGCGCCTGCAGCAGCCCCAGACGCGGATTCCGGTAGCTGCCCGGTTTGGTCAGCTCCTGGCGGACCACATTGGCCAGGTGGCCGGTGATGCGGATTTTTTGGGTCTGGCCGCGCGACATGGCTTCCAGGGCGCGGGCGCCGCCAAAGGCTTTGAGATCGGCCTCGATGGTTTTTTCCGGGCGCAGCAGGGCGCCGGTGGCCGGATCGGTGAGCCGCATCTTGAAGGTGATGGCGTGAATGCCGCCGGTGGTGTAGCGCGCCTTTTGGGTCAGGGCGTGAAAGCGCTGCAGTTCGATATGCAGATCGGCCTCGATCGCGCCGCCCATGCCGGTGCTGCCGGCCTCCATGGCGCGCTGCACGATTGCCTGCACCTGGGCGTGGCGGTCGCCGTAAGGATCCTCGCGCCAGACAATATCGCCTTTGGGCAAATAGCTGTTGGCCTCGGAAACGGAGAGGCTGCGCGGCACATCGACGGTAACGCGGCTGACCCGCAAAGCCGGCACCGGATCCACCTGCGGCAGAGTTTCATAGCCGTCGGGCACGTGCACCGCCGCGTCGGGCACCGGCTCGAACGGCAAGTTGCGCGACGGCACGTCCACCGAGGCGCAGGCGGACACCATCAGCCCAAGGGAGACGAATGCGAGGCTGCGGAAGATGTTCATGGCTCTGCTCCTTACCGTTTTCAAGCCGCCGGATCAGGGACCGGCAGGCGGGTTCAACAGCAGGATGCGGGTCAATCGGGGCAGAATTGGGACAATTTAAGTCCAATTTAGCGAAAAATTAACGAATGTTTATGACCGGTCAACGATTGCCCCGGCCTGCCCCGTCGCTGCTATCATCGCGCGCGCGAACGCCAGCCGCCGCGGCGGCGCGGTGTGGCGCTGCCTACCAGCCCGTCGCGCAGCACTGCGGTCATCGGATGGTCCGGATCTGCGCTGCCGTACATCTCCAGCAATGCGTTGATATCTTTCCGGCTGTCGCGAGCAGCGTCCATGCCCAACGCCCAGTCAAAGAAAATGCTGCGGCATTGCGCATCCGTAATGCCGTCGATCCGGTAGGATTCGTAGATCAGACCGCGCGGGTCCTGTTCAGTGCTGCCCTTCATCCGCCCCATCCCTTTCCAAGGCCTCTGCAATCAGCGCCGCACAGCGTTTGTAACGGGTCTGCAGCTCCTGCTCCAGCGCATCCAGCCGGGCGTATCCGGTGGTGCGGCAGAGGAACTGCGCACCGCCCTCCCCGATCGTCTCCGCCTCGATGGCTTTGCCGGAAAGCAGCCGCGCGGCACTTTGCACCGACCAGAATAGCCGGTAACTGGCGGTCAGGTATTCTGCATCCGCGTCATTCAGCCATCCGGCAGCGACAGCACCCAGCAGGCCGGAAGCCACATCGCGCGCCACCGAGTCGGAAGTAAGCGCGCCGGCTTGCGACAAAAGCTCGATATCCATCATCCGGCCGGCGCCGTTTTTGGCGTCCCACAGGCCTGATGGCGCCTTGGCGGCGGCCAGCCGCACGCGCATTTCCGACACCTCCTGCAGCACCTTGGCCAGGTTCCGCGGCTGGGACAGGAAAGCGGCGCGGAAGGTTTCGATTTCGGCGGCAAGGGCGGTCTCGCCCGCAACCACCCGCGCCCTGGTCAGCGCCAGATGCTCCCACACCCAGGCCTCGTTCTGCTGGTAATTGGTAAAACCGGCCAGGCTGACCGCTACCGGACCCTGATTGCCCGAAGGCCGCAGGCGCATGTCGACCTCGTAAAGCTTGCCCTGCGCCATGGGGGCCGAGAGCGCAGTGACAAAGGCCTGGGTCAGACGGGCGAAATAGGGCCGCGTGGCCAGCGGGCGCTTACCCTCGGACATATCCGCATCGCCCGGGTCATAGATCACGATCATGTCGAGATCGGATTGCGAATTGATCTGCCCTGCCCCCAGCGATCCCATGGCCAGAACCGCCGCGCCGCGTCCCGGCGGGGGGCCGTGCTTGCGGGAAAACTGCGCCACCACTACCGGAGCGAGGCCGGCAATCACCACCTCGGCCAATTCGGCGTATTGGACACCCGCCCGATGGCCGTCGATCAGCCCGCGCAGGTGATGCACGCCGATGCGGAAGTGCCATTCCTTGCACCAGCGGCGGGTGGCATCAAGCCGGGCCTCATAGTCGCCTTCCTGCGCCAGCCGTTTTTTCAGCTCCGCCCGCAGCTGCTCTGCCCCCGGCCAGGGATCAAAGAAGGAACCGCCGATCACCGCATCAAACACCCCGGAATTGCGGGACAGGAAACTGGCCAGCTCGCGCGAGGTGCCGGCGATATCCACCAGCAGATCGATCAGCTGCGGGTTGGCGCCGAACAGCGAGAACAGCTGCACCCCGGCCGGCAGCCCGGACAGGAAACCGTCCAGCGCCACCAGGGTCTCGGCCGGTTTGGCGGTTTTGGCAACGCGCGACAGCAGCTCCGGTTTCAGCCGCTCAAATATCCGCGCCCCGCGGGAGGAGCGCAGCGCCGGATAGGTCGGCCAACGGGCGATGATGGCGCCGTCCAGATTGGCGGTGTCCTTTGCGGTGTCAGCTGCGGTCGGCGTGCCGCCGGGCGAGAAGAATCCCTCGGTCAGCTCATGCACTTCGGTCAGCCGGTCCCTGATTTGTGCTGTCAGCTCCGCCGGATCGCAGTCCATCAGGCAGGCGATACGGGCAATGCCGTCCTCGGATTTGGGCATCTGGTGGGTTTGCGCGTCATGCACCATCTGAATGCGGTGCTCGACCTCGCGGTGGGCGCGGTAATGGGCCGACAAGGTTTCAGCGGTGCCCGGCGGCACCCAGCCCTTGTCTGCAAGGGCGGCCAGCCCCTCGACGGTGCCGCGCAGGCGCAAGGCTTCGTCGCGCCCGCCGGCGATCAGTTGGCGGGTCTGGGTAAAGAACTCAATTTCGCGGATACCGCCGCGGCCCAGTTTCATATCGTGGCCCGGCACATGCAGGGCGCCGCCGGTGCCCTTGTTCTCGCGGATGCGCAGGCGGATGTCATGGGCGTCCTGGATGGCGGCGAAATCCAGGTGACGGCGCCAGATAAAGGGCCGCAGGGTGGTCAGAAACCGCTCTCCCGCCGCGATGTCGCCCGCACAGGGGCGTGCCTTGATGTAGGCGGCGCGTTCCCAGGTGCGGCCCAGGCTTTCGTAGTAGCGCTCTGCCGCTTCCATCGCCAGACAGACAGGGGTGACCGCCGGATCCGGGCGCAGACGCAGGTCGGTGCGGAACACATAGCCGTCGCCGGTGCGGTCGCTGAGGATGGCGCACATGTTCTTGGTTGCGCGCACCATGCCCTGGCGCGCCTCAAAGAAGTCATCCGGGTCGAACCGGGTTTCATCGAACAGGCAGATGAGGTCGATGTCAGAGCTGTAGTTCAGCTCATGCGCGCCCATTTTACCCATCGCCAGAATAGTAAGCCCGCCTGCGGTTTCCACATCACCCCCGGTCAGGCCCGGCAGTTTCTTGCGGCGGATCAGGTTGGCGATTTCGGATTTTATGGCGACGTCCGCACACAGCGCCCCGAATTCCGTCAGCGCCCCGGTCACCTGTTCCAGGCTCCAGCCGCCGCTGAGATCGCACAGCGCCGTCAGCAGCGCAAGCCGCCGTTTGGCCTGGCGCAGGCCCGGTTTCAGCCCGCTGCCTTCGAGCGCCCGGCAGTCTGCAAAGACCGCCGCCAGCGCGGCGTCAGGATCCTGCAGCGCCTGCGGCAGCCAGGCCGCCTCGCGCGCGGTCAGCTCCTTAAGATACGGGCTGGAACCGCAGGCGCCTGCCACCAGTTCAGCAAACGCGCCGGACAGTTCCGGCACCAGACTGCGCGCCTCGGCGCCAAGGCCGGGATCAAAAGGGCGGGGAATGCGGGAGATGTTCAGGGCTGTGGTCATGCGCCGAGACTGTTCCCGCCGCAGCGGCGCGTCAATGGCCGAATTGCCGCTGCCCGGTACAGGTTTACCTAAGGTCAGGAATACCTGAATGGATAAACAGTCCAAGTAAAGATATCGTTAATACACGGTCATGCTCCGGTTCCCGGGGCCGTTTCTATGTAAAGAGTATCTTGTTAACAGGGGATGCCGGGCTGCGCTGGTAATACCCCGGCTCTGCTTGGGACCTTGCGTATTTTGCAGTGCCGTCCCCTGCCCGGCTTGTGTATCCGGAGCATGAACGTGCGATCCTCTGCCAATCGCGGTCCTCTGCTGATCCTGAGCTTGGCGCTGTTTGCCAGAGTGTTTGCGATGTTTCGCAGAGCAATGAGCAGCAAGCGTCCGGGTGCGCATTTTCGAACTATTGCGTAACTTCCTGTCAAACCCTTGGAATATATACGATAACGGGCCACTGGCAGTGAAGAAAACCATCCTCAAAACCGCATTCAAAGCACCCTTGGCCTACGACCGTCAAAACGGCGCTCGAACTCCGCAAGCATCTGTAATATTTGAGTTTTTGGGATTTTTTCATCTGAATGTATAATGGTGCGGACGGCGGGACTCGAACCCGCACGGCCATAAGGCCAGGAGATTTTAAGTCTCCGGTGTCTACCATTCCACCACGTCCGCACAGGGCACTGCCAAGCAGCGCCTTTGCAGCAGGTCTAGCCTTCTGAATTCATGCGGACAATCGGTTTTCAGCGTTTTGCTGGAATTTTTCCCGCGGTGCTGGCGCCGCTACAATTCCGTATCCCCCGCCCCTGCAGGTGCCAAGGGCCCGCCCGGGTCAGCCAGATAACGCTCTGGCAGCCAGGGGTTCAACGCCAGCGCCTCGGCCAAAGCTGCCCGCGCTTCCTCCAGCCGCGACAGGCCGTAGAGCGACAGTGCCCGTCCGCTCATCGCGGCAATATGGCGGGGCGACAGATGCAGCGCCCGGTCCAGATCACGAAGGGCAGCGGCAAAATCCCGGCGCAGGTAATGCACAAAGGCGCGCTGGTTGTAGCCCTCGGCATAATCCGGGCAGTAGGCGATCAGCTGATCGAAATCCTCCAAAGCCCCCAGAAAATCAAAGGACGTGCGCCTTGTCATCCCGCGGTCAAGCATCGCCTGAGCCTGCGCATCCGGCGCGTCGGCCCAGAACTCCCACATCCGGTTGGCAATTTCGCGCGCCTGATCCTCGGTGCCGGCCTTCTGTACCTCGTGCAGCAGCCCGTCCAGCCGGGCGCTGTGGTCTGGCGCTGCCGGGCAATCGGACGCCTGCACCGGATCCGTCAGACCCAAAGTCAGAAAGAGCGCTGCGGCGCATGCAATATTATGAGGGGCACGAAGCAAGGCAAAATACATACCCCATGCTGGCATATTTTGGCATTCAATCAAGTCAACTGCGCGTGCGCGCATTCCTTCTGCCTCACAAAGGCGCCAATGCACCGTCTTCCTTTACCGCTTCCATCGCCACATAGGTCGAGGTTGAGGCGACATGCGGCAGCGAGGAAATCTTTTCCCCCAGCACTGCCCGGTAATCGGTCATCGAGCGGGTCCGCACCTTCAGCAGGTAGTCGAAATGCGACGCCATCATATAGGCCTGTTCGATCTCCGGCAGTTTCGCCACCGCCGCGTTGAACTTGACCAGCGCCGCCTCGCGGGTGTCGTCCAGCTTCACCTCGACAAAGGCGACGTGATCCAGTCCCAGCCGGATCGGATCCACCAGGGCGCGGTAACCGGTAATGATGCCCTCCGCCTCCAGCCGCCTGAGCCGGGTCTGGGTGGGTGTTTTCGACAGGCCGATTTTGCGGGCCAGATCGGCAATGGAGATCCGGCCGTCCTCGCTCAGCACATTCAGAATCGCCCGGTCGAACCGATCCAGGTCAGGAAAGTCCATTTGCACTTCTACCTTTCACATTTTTCGCGCTTTCGCCTGAGTATCCCCCATTTTCAGGCGATTGTCCCGCCGGAAAGGGTGTATCTTAAGCAAAAGCCCTGCACACCCTTTTGTGGAGTTCCCCGCATGACCACCCAACCAAAACTGCGCCACCGGATCGATGCCGGCACCTATGCCGACCAAACCGCGGTGCGTGACCAGCTGATTGCCCAGGCGGCCCTGTCTAACGCCGACCGTGTCCGGATCAGTTCCAGTGCTGCTGCCCTGGTGCGCGATATCCGCGGCCATTCGGCGCCGGGCCTTATGGAGGTGTTCCTGGCCGAATACGGGTTGTCGACAGATGAAGGGGTCGCGCTGATGTGCCTCGCTGAGGCGCTGCTGCGGGTGCCGGATGCCGACACCATTGATGCGCTGATCGAGGACAAGATCGCGCCCTCCGACTGGGGCAAGCATCTGGGCAAGTCAACGTCTTCGCTGGTCAATGCCTCGACCTGGGCCTTGATGCTGACCGGCAAGGTGCTGGACGAGGATCGCAGCCCCATCGGGGCGCTGCGCGGCGCCATCAAGCGTCTGGGCGAGCCGGTGATCCGCACCGCCGTCAGCCGCGCAATGAAGGAAATGGGCCGCCAGTTTGTGCTGGGCGAGACCATCGAAAGCGCCATGGACCGCGCCGCCGGGATGGAAGCCAAAGGCTATACCTACTCCTACGACATGCTGGGCGAGGCCGCCCGCACCGAGGCTGACGCAGCCCGCTATCACCTGTCCTATTCCAAGGCGATCTCGGCAATTGCCGCTGCCTGCAATAGCGACGACATCCGTAAGAACCCCGGCATTTCGGTGAAGCTTTCCGCGCTGCACCCGCGTTACGAGCTGGCGCAGGAAAGCAGCGTGATGGAGCATCTGGTGCCGCGGCTGAAGGCGCTGGCGCTGCTGGCCAAAGCCGCGAAAATGGGCCTTAACATCGACGCCGAGGAGGCCGACCGCCTGTCGCTGTCGCTGGAGGTGATCGGCGCCGTAGTCTCGGACCCCTCTCTGGCCGGCTGGGACGGGTTTGGCGTGGTGGTGCAGGCCTATGGCCCGCGCACCGGGCTGGCCATCGACGCACTGCATGAAATGGCCGAGAAATACGACCGCCGTTTTATGGTGCGGCTGGTGAAAGGCGCTTATTGGGACACTGAAATCAAGCGCGCCCAGGTCGAAGGTGTCGATGGCTTCCCGGTGTTCACCAACAAGGCGCTGACTGATGTGTCCTATATTTCCAACGCCCGCAAATTGCTGGGGATGACGGACCGGATTTATCCGCAGTTCGCAACTCACAATGCCCATACTGTTGCCGCCATCCTGCATATGGCCGCGGACAAGGACAACGCAACCTACGAATTCCAGCGCCTGCACGGGATGGGCGAAACCCTGCACCAGATGGTGCTGGAGCAGAACAAGACCAACTGCCGGATTTATGCGCCTGTTGGCGCGCACCGGGATCTATTGGCCTATCTGGTACGCCGCCTGCTGGAAAACGGCGCCAACAGCTCATTCGTGAACCAGATCGTGGACGAGAATGTCTCTCCCGATGTCGTGGCCGCGGACCCTTTCGCGGCAGTTGCCGATATCAGCCGCAAGATCCCGACCGGGCCTGAGCTGTACGCGCCCGAGCGCCCGAATTCCAAAGGCTTCGACCTGGGTCACGCGCCGACGCTGGCCGCTATTGAAAAAGCCCGCGCGCCCTGGCGGACCCATCAATGGCAGGCCGGACCGCTGCTGGCAGGCGATGCCCGGCCTGAGACTGCCAAGGATGTGACCAACCCCGCCGACCTGAGTGTGACCGGCTCCGTCAGCCAGTGCAGCCCCGAGGATGTCGAACTGGCGCTGGCGCTGGCCGACCCTTGGGACGCGCCTGCAGCAGAACGCACCGCGATCCTGAACAAGGCTGCCGACCTCTATGAGGAAAATTTTGGCGAGCTGTTCGCCATCCTCGCCCGTGAGGCCGGCAAGACCATCCCCGATGCTGTGGCCGAACTGCGCGAGGCGGTGGATTTCCTGCGCTATTATGCGTCCCGCATTTCTGATGCGCCGCCTGCTGGCATTTTCACCTGCATTTCACCCTGGAATTTCCCGCTGGCGATCTTCACCGGACAGGTTGCGGCAGCACTTGCCGCAGGCAACGCAGTGCTGGCCAAACCCGCCGACCAAACGCCGCTGATCGCCCACCGCGCCGTGCAGCTAATGCATGAGGCAGGCGTGCCGCGCGCAGCCATGCAGCTGGTGCCTGGCCGCGGCAGCGTGGTTGGTGCCGCCATCACATCTGACCCGCGGGTCAATGGCGTTGCCTTCACCGGCTCCACCGCAACAGCGATGCGTATCCGCAAGGCGATGGCCGACAACCTGCAGCCCGGCGCGCCGCTGATTGCGGAAACCGGCGGTCTGAACGCGATGATTGTCGATTCAACCGCGCTGCCGGAACAGACAGTGCAAGCTGTGATCGAAAGCGCCTTCCAGTCGGCCGGCCAGCGCTGCTCGGCGCTGCGCTGCCTTTACCTGCAGGAGGACATCGCCGACACCGTGCTGAAGATGCTGAAAGGGGCGATGGACTGCCTGCATCTGGATGATCCCTGGCATCTGTCGACTGACAGCGGACCGGTGATTGACGAAGGCGCCCGGGCTGGCATCCTTGCCCATGTCGCCAAGGCCCGCGCTGAGGGCCGGGTGCTGAAGGAAATGCGCGCGCCGCAAGGCGGCACCTTTGTGGCGCCCACCATGATCGAAATCCCCGGCATCGGCGCACTGGAGGAAGAGATCTTTGGCCCCGTCCTGCATGTGGTCCGATTCAAATCCCAACAGTTGGATCAGGTGATTTCAGACATCAATGCAACCGGTTACGGGCTGACCTTCGGGTTGCACACCCGTATCGACGACCGGGTGCAGCATGTCTGCGACCGGGTCCATGCGGGCAATATCTATGTGAACCGCAACCAGATCGGCGCCATTGTCGGCAGCCAGCCGTTCGGCGGCGAGGGTCTGTCCGGCACCGGCCCCAAGGCCGGCGGCCCCTATTACCTCAGCCGTTTCTGCGCGCCGGACCGGCAGCAAAGCAACGCGGTATGGGAGACCACCTTTGCCGAACTGCCCGGGGAAAGCGGCGTGCCTGCGCGCGCCGTGACCACCTCCCTGCCCGGCCCGACCGGGGAATCGAACCGCCTGACCGTCTCGGCCCGTCCGCCGCTGTTGTGCATGGGACCGGGGCCCGAGGCTGCGGCGGAACAGGCCAAAGAGGTGATCAGCCTCGGCGGCACCGCGATTGAGGCGCATGGCATGTTCGACCTGCACCGGCTGGAGGCGATCCAAGGCATTGCCGGCGTGCTGTGGTGGGGCGACGAGGCGACAGGCCGCGAGATCGAACAATGGCTGGCCAAGCGCGACGGCCCGATTATACCGCTGATCCCGGGCAAGCCCGACCGCGCCCGAGTCCTGGCTGAACGCCACGTCTGCGTCGATACCACGGCATCAGGCGGCAATGCGGATCTGCTGGGCGGCAACGCCTGAGCTGCGCCCGATAAGTGCTTGACGCTGGGCCGTTTCCGGCCCAGCGTTCCCCCATGTTTCCGATCCGCGACCACAACCCGTCCGGGCGCAAGCCCTATGTCGTCTATGCGCTGATGGCGGCGAATATCCTGGCCTATGTCTACTACACGGCCAGCTATGCCAGCCCCCGCGCGCTGGCCTATTTCTATGACGCCTATGCGGTGGTGCCGGCCGAGATCAGCCACGGCTACGGGTTCGAGACCCTGTTCACATCAATGTTCATCCACGCAGGGCTGATGCATCTGGGCGGCAACATGCTGTTCCTGTGGATCTTCGGCGACAATCTGGAAGATGAGATGGGCCACATGCCTTTTCTTGCGTTCTACCTTGCCAGCGGTATCGGCGCCGGGTTGATACACGTCTATTCGGCGCCCGGTTCCATGGTGCCCACAGTGGGGGCCTCTGGCGCAATTGCGGGCGTCATGGGCGGCTACCTGCTGATGTTCCCCAAGGCCCGCGTCGATATCCTGCTGGTGCTGATCATCTATTTCCGCATCTTCACCATCCCCGCCTTTGTCATGCTGGGTGTCTGGCTGGCGATGCAGTTTTTTGGAGGTCTCGGTGCCGATCCCGACCAAGGCGGTGTCGCCTATTGGGCCCATGCCGGCGGCTTTGCCGTCGGGTTGATCCTGTGCCTGCCCCTGTGGCTGCGGCGCGGCGGCCCGGCGTTCTGGAACCGGACGCATGGATCACCGCCGCATCCGGAGAACGAATATGAGTATTCCGCCAGCCGCATCCCCAAACTGCCGCGCAAGAAGCGCAACCCGGGACCTTGGGGGAAGTAGAAAGACGGCAAAGAGTTCGGGTCAAGGAAATGCCGGAATTGATGTCCCCTCAGGCGGGCTCGATAAGCCAAGGCCGGATTGCAACGGCCGCAACGAAAAGCTGTTCTGTCAAAGACAAGAAAGGCTGACCTGAAACCGGAACGCAAAGCCAAACTGGCCAGTGCTTGGATTGAAGCTGTTCAACAGTAAAAGGTGCCCGTTGATCGTCAAGCGGCCTGCTGTGATAATAATCTAAAAGTAATGCAGGCCGCTCTAACCCGATTCCCCTCCCCCCAGAAGAAGACCGGGATGTCCGGGATGTAGGGCTGCAAAAGACTGTGTCCAGCAGAGGAACCCCAAATGCCCCAGCTCAAAGCCACCTGCCACTGCGGCGCCGTTGAGATTGAAGCAGACTTTCCCGAGGGCCTCGCCTCGGCTGCGCGCTGCGACTGTTCGTTCTGCCGCCGCCGCGGGGCGGCTGCAGTCACCGCCATTGCCGCCAGCCTGAAGGTGCTGAAAGGGGCAGAAAACCTCACCCTCTACACCTGGGGCAGCCATACGGCGAAACACTATTTCTGCAAGACCTGCGGCATCTACACCCATCACCAGCGCCGCTCAGATCCCAAGGAATGCGGTGTCAATCTGGGCTGTATCAAGGGTGCCAATCCGCGGACGCATCCCGAGACCTATGGCGAGATCCCGTGGAACGACGGGATAAATCACCCGTCTGATCAGCGATAACTTTTGCCCGGCCGATAAGCAGGCGCAGTCCTCATCCAATCACATAAAACAAAAAACGCGGCGCAATGGCCGCGTTTCATATTCTCAGTCTTGCGGGCAATTCAGCCGCGGATCACCTTGGCGAAGCTATCAAAGATCGGCTCGTTCGAGCACACCACAGAACCAGAATCGATAATGCCCGCTTCGGGGTCGATTGCCTCGGCAAACCCGCCGGCTTCTTTCACGATGATGATGCCTGCGGCCAGATCCCAGGCGTTCAGGCGGCGTTCCCAGAAGCCCTCGTAACGGCCTGCGGCCACATAGGCCATGTCCAGCGCGGCAGAACCCCAGCGGCGCACACCGGCGCAGGCGGGCATCAAGCGGGCCAGATCCTGCAGCGTCAGCGGCAGATCGGCACGGCCGCCGAACGGCACGCCGGTGGCAAAAATCGATTCAATCATCCGGTGACGGCCCGAAACTCGGATACGGGTGTCATTCATCCAAGCACCGGCGCCCTTTTCGGCAAAGAACATCTCGTCCTTGGCAGCGTCATAAACGACGCCTGCAACGATCTTGCCCTTATGCTCCAGCGCGATCGAGATCGCCCAATGCGGCAGCCCGTGCAGGAAGTTGGTGGTGCCGTCCAGCGGATCGACGATCCAGCGGCGGGTCGGATCCTCGCCGTCTTCCTCACCGCCCTCTTCGGCCAGCCAGCCATAGGTCGGGCGCGCATTGCGCAGATCGTCCTTGATGATCTTTTCAGCGGCGATGTCGGCCTTGGAAACAAAATCGCCGGCACCTTTCATCGACACCTGCAGGTTCTCCACCTCGCGGAAGTCTTTCACCAGGGAACGGCCGGCCTTGCGGGCGGCCTTGATCATCACATTGAGGTTTGCGCTGCCAATCATGTCTGCAGAATCCTGTCACGTCGGGGAGATGCCGGTCAAACCGTGCCTATACGCCCCCTGCCCGCAGTTGCCAAGGGGCTTTGCCGCATTGAGGGTTACGGGCCTGACGCCCGGTTACAGCTGTCAGGGCGGTTGAATTCCTGTGTTGCGGCGCCCAAACTCCAACGCAATCAGATCAAGGAACATTCCCATGCCCGACCAGATGCAGCGCATCGTGCTGGCCAGCCGCCCCGAAGCCCAGGCCAGCGAAGACAATTTCCGCCTTGAGGCGGTGGACCTGCCCCAACCCGGCGAAGGTGAAGTGGTTGTAAAAGTTCATTATATGTCGCTGGACCCCTATATGCGCGGCCGCATGAACGCGGGCAAATCCTATGCTCCGCCGGTCGAAATCGGGGAAACCATGACCGCGGGCGGTGTTGGCGAAGTGATTGCCTCAAACAGTCCGGAGTTTGCTCCCGGCGACTTTGCCCTGGGTATGTTCGGCTGGGCCAGCCATGCCTGCGCCCGCGCCTCAGAGCTCCGCAAGTTGGACCCGCAGATGGCGCCGCTCACCACCGCGCTCGGCGCTCTCGGCATGCCGGGGTTTACCGCTTGGCATGGCTTGGACGCTTATGGCCGCCCGCAGGCAGGTGAAACCCTGGTGGTCGCGGCTGCAACCGGCCCGGTGGGGTCAATGGTCGGGCAGCTGGCGAAACAGGCAGGCCTGCGCGTGGTCGGTGTCGCGGGCGGCGCAGACAAATGCAATCTGGCGGTTGAGACCTTCGGCTTTGATGCCTGCCTGGACCACCGTGCCTATGCGGATGCCGGAGCGCTGAACGCGGCGCTGGCCGCTGAATGCCCCGATGGCATCGACATCTACTATGAGAACGTCGGCGGCAAAGTGCTGGAAGCGGTGCTGCCCTTGATGAACCCCCATGGCCGGATCCCGGTCTGCGGCATGATTGCCTGGTACAACAGCGCAGAAACCGATCTGACCGCCCCCGCCGTCTGGCGCACGGTCCTGACCCAGTTCCTGTCGGTGAACGGTTTCATCATCTTCAACCACTACGACCGCTATCCGGAGTTCCTGAAGCAGGTCGCGCCAAAGATCGCCAGCGGCGATATCAAATACCTGGAAGACATCGCCGAAGGGCTGGAAAACGCCCCCAAGACCTTTCTGTCGATGATGCAGGGCGGCAATACCGGCAAACAGATCGTCAAACTGGTCTAAGGCCGGGCGCAGCGCTGACGGTATCACGCAACCGCGCGGAGCGGGCACGGAAGCCGGAACGGCGCCCGGCCGCTCCGCGCCTTGTCAAACATGCTGCAGCTTGCGCGCCTCGACCTTGGCCAGCCGGATCAGCTCCTGCATGAAGGGTTTCCCGCGGTCCTCCGCCCGGATCGCCGCATACAGCCTGCGGGTGATCCCCGATTTGGTCAGCGGCCGGGTCACATAATCCGACGAGTACTTCACCTCCCGCACCACCCAGTCCGGCAGCACCGACACACCGCGGTTTGACGCCACCAGCAGCAGGATCACCGCTGTCAGCTCAACCTGGCGGATCGACGCAGGTTCCACTCCTGCAGGGATCAGCAGCTGGCTGAACACGTCCAGCCGGGTCTTGTCCACCGGGTAGGTGATCAGGTTCTGACCAATAAAATCCGCAGCCTCGACAAACGGTTTCTCCGCCAGGGGATGCTGGGCCGATGCAACAAACACAGCATTGTAATCAAACAGCTCAATAAACTCGACGCCGGCGATGTCCTCGGGATCGGAAGAGACCACCAGATCCACCTCCTCTTTCTGGAGCGCGGGCAAGGCATCAAAGGCCAGGCCGGGGCGGATATCCACATCCACATCGCCCCAGTTCTTGCGGAACCCCTCAAGCACCGGAAACAGCCATTCAAAACAGGCGTGGCATTCAATGGCGATGTGCATCCGCCCGGTATTGCCATCCCGCAAAGAGGAAAATTCCGCTTGTGCTGCCGCAAGTTGCGGCAAAACCTGCTCGGCCAGCCGCAACAGGCGCAGGCCCGCCGGTGACAGTTTCATCGGCTTGGACCGGCGGATAAACAGCTCCACCCCGGCCTGTTCCTCCAGCCCCTTCACCTGATGGCTCAATGCGCTTTGGGTGATGTTCAACTGATCCGCGGCGCGGGCCAGCCCGCCGGCCTCGTGGATGGCCTTGATGGTGCGGAGGTGACGGAACTCAATATGCATTCTTTAGTCGTGCTCATGTTGTTCTTGAGGATTATGAAATTGTCTCACAATGCTGCACATGCAACAAGAGCTGAAATCAACCTAGCGAGAGACCTGAGATGACGACGCCCAAGATTTCCTTTGAATTCTTCCCGCCGCAAAATCTCGAAGCCTCCTTCCGGCTTTGGGACACCGTGCAAGTCCTCGCCCCGATGGACCCGCGGTTTGTGTCCGTGACCTATGGCGCAGGCGGCACCACCCGCACCCTGACCCGCGACGCAGTGGCGACACTGCACAAATCCTCCGGTCTGAACGTGGCTGCGCATCTCACTTGCGTGAATGCTTCCAAGGCCGAAACGCTGGAGATCGCTGACCAGTTTGCAGAGGCCGGCGTGACCGAGATCGTCGCCCTGCGCGGCGATGCGCCCAAGGGCGAAGGCAAATTCACCCCGCATCCCGACGGTTTTGCCAATTCGGTGGAGCTGATCAAAGGGCTGGCGTTGCGCGGCAATTTCAACATCAAGGTCGGCGCCTACCCGGACCGCCACCCGGAAGCTGCGGATCAGGCAGCGGACGTGGAGTGGCTGAAGCGCAAGCTGGACGCCGGCGCGGATGAGGCGCTGACCCAGTTTTTCTTCGAGGCCGAGACCTTCTTCCGCTTCCGCGATGCCTGCGAAAAGGCCGGGATTGATGGCAGCAAACTGACCCCCGGCATCCTGCCGATCGAAAACTGGAAAGGCGCGCGCAACTTTGCCAAGCGCTGCGGCACCATCATCCCGGATTGGGTTGAGAACGCTTTTGAAAAGGCACTGCGCGATGACCGCGAGGAATTGCTGGCCACGGCGATTTGCACCGAACTGTGTTCGGACCTGCTGGAGGGCGGCGTCGACAAGCTGCATTTCTACACGCTGAACCGCCCTGAACTGACCCGGGATGTCTGCTTTGCCCTGGGCGTCATCCCCAAGGTCTCGCTTCAGAACGTGGCGTAAGCCTTGCGGGCTCCGGCGCGCGGTTTCAAATGGAGGGCACATCCCCCGCCAAGGACCCGCGCGCTATGTATTACGCTGAAAAACCCGCCGACCTGCTGACAGGGGAACAGATCACCCGGATATCCGGTCTGGACTTCATGCAAGGCATCCTGGACGGCCGCCTGCCCGGCCCGCCGATTGCCGAAACGCTGGGGTATCATTTGCACAGCGTCGAAGACGGCCGGATTGTGTTCCGCGGCACGCCGGAATTTCCCGTCTGCAACCCGATGGGCACCGTGCATGGCGGCTGGTACGGCACACTTTTGGACAGCGCCATGGCCTGTGCGGTGATGACCAAGGTGCCTGCCGGGTCGGTCTACACAACGCTGGAATACAAGATCAACATCCTGCGGGCGATCCCGCTGGGCACCGCCATCGACTGCAGCGGCAGTATCGACCACGTGGGGCGGTCCACCGGTGTGGCGCATGGCGAAATCCGGGGAATTGAAGACGGACGCCTCTATGCCACCGGCTCCACCACCTGCATTGTGATGAAGATCGCCACGTGATGAAGGTCGCCGCGGGCTGACCTTTTGGTGCAAACGCCTTCCGGGCTTGCCCGCCGCCTTCATCTGTCTATGCTCCAGCAGGACACACGCAGGACCGGAAAGAGGGCTGATCATGCCGCCAAACAGTCTCGGCCGGGCCGCCACAGCCCGCATTCAAATCCTTGCCCCTGCCAAGGAGCTGGATTTTCTGGATACCCAATCTGTTGTTCTGCCGACGCCTGTCACCCCGCTGGAGGCCTGGAACATCATGCACGCAAAGCCATTGCCGGGCATCAAGCTGGCCTTCCGGCTGCGCGACGCCATTTCCGCATGTTTCGGGGTTAAACGCATCGGCGGCATTTCCCGGACACCTAAAGAGGCAGTGCAAACGGGCGACAAGCTGGATTTCTTTCTGGTAGAGTCCCTGTCGGATGAAGTGATGACTCTCACGGTCCGGGATCGGCATTTGGATGTCATGACCTGCGTTTGCTCCAGCAGCGGTGTTCTGTCAGTGACGTCCTCCGTCAAAACACATAATCTGTTTGGCCGGGTTTACATGATCCCGGTCCGGCCGGCCCACAAACTGATTGTGTGGCTGTCACTGAAACGGCTGCGCCGGGAGTTTGACCGGCGGGCAGCTGCCGATTGACATCGCCGCCTGCGCCCGGTTTCATCCGCTAACGGTTTACGGGAGAACGTCAGGCCCGCCCTTCAGGTCTTGGAGAACCTGGTCAGCCAGCCGCCAGCCGACCCATCGGGGGTTTTGCCGGTGCTGACGCTGCTGTGCAACCGCTCACTGCCGTCCAGTCCAACCCGGCGGCGGCTGCGCAGCAGGAAAATCTTACCCCAGCCGCGCCAGGTGCCAACAGACGGCGCCTTGGGATCGACCGGAAACCGCATCCGCCAATCCAGCGGCAGCGGCAAGCCGCGGTCTTCGGCCTTTTCCAGCATCCACACCAAAGAGACGTTGGCCTTGGGCCGGGCTTCCTCATAGCCGCCAAGCTGGCCGCCGACGTCACCATGGGCGCCGCGGAACCAGACCTGCTCCACATGTCCGCCCCAGTCCTTGGGGCAATCCCACAACACTGGTTTGAAAACATCGCGTGTCTCGTCCAGCGCCAGCGCGTGGTAACCGCTTTTGACATGGTGGCCCAGGTGGTGGTTGTGGAAGTTGTGCCGGTTCTCCGCCCAGCGCCACAGCAGCGGCAGGCGCAGCCCCAAAGCCTTGACCGTGTCCCAGGCGCCGACCATTTCAATCTCGACTTCTTCGTGGCAATGCGCTGCCGTAAATGCACTCGACGTCTTGGACCGCCCGTTCAGACGGTAATGCCGGTAAGCGGTGCGGATATTGCGCACGGTCGCATGTTCTGCCTGCAGCAGGCCGATCCGGTCGATCACCCCCGCCAGCGAACGCACCGCATAGGCGCCGCGGGAATAGCCGAACAGATAAATCCGGTCGCCGGGCCGGTAGCGCGAAGCGAGATAGCCATAGGCCCGGCGGATCTGGCGGTTGATGCCGCGCCCCATCATCACATCGGGGGCGCTGCCCCAGCCTTTCCACTGAACGCCGGATTCATAAAAAACCGATACCTGCCCGCCCATTTCGCGGCACAGACGGAACAGCTGGCCGGCATGGGTTTCATGCCCCTCTTCCAGCGTCGACATGGTGCCGTCCAGGATGATCACATGGGCATGCGGCCCGCGCAGCTTGGTTTCGCCGGAGTGTTCCGAGCGCAGCGGCCGTCCAAGCCACCCTAGAACCTTCTTACTCAGCTGCCTCAGAAACATCCCTAAGCACTTCCCAAACTCTCAGCGGGGTGAACGGCATGTCCACTTGCCGCACGCCGCAGTCCCAGACCGCGTCCTGCACCGCATTTGCAACAGCGGCCAGCGCGCCAACGGTGCCTGCCTCGCCGCAGCCTTTCATCCCCATCGGGTTCTGTGTCGACGGCACAGGCTCGGAGGTAAAACCAATCATGGGGACGCCATTGGCCCGCGGCAAGGCATAGTCCATGAACGAAGCTGTGAGCAGTTGTCCGTCAGAATCATAGACAACATGTTCCAGCATGGCCTGTCCCAGCCCCTGCGCCACCCCGCCATGCACCTGCCCTTCGGCCAGCATCGGGTTGATCAAATTACCAAAATCGTCAACTACAGTGTAGCGCACGACGTCGGATTGCCCAGTCTCCGGATCAATAACAATTTCGGCAATATGTGCGCCGTTCGGAAACGAGCGCCCCGGCAGCCGGGCCCGCGCCGCGTGACGCTGCAGATCGAGCCGGCCTTGCGCGCGGGCCATCTCTGCCGCTTCCAGCATCGTGGGGGTCAGGTTCGATCCAGGCGCCCGGAAGGTTTCGCCGTCAAACCCGACCGCCTCTTCGTCCACACCCATCTCCTCCGCCAGGAAGGGAATGAAGGCGGCAATCATCGTATCCACTGCGGCCAGTGTGGCGTTCGCCTGTGTTGTCACAGACCGCGACCCGCCGGTGCCGCCGCCCGTGGCAATGCGGTCACTGTCGCCTTGGATGACATGGATGTTTTCCGCCGGGATACCGCTTTGGTCGGCCAGGAACTGGGCATAGACGGTTTCATGCCCCTGCCCGTTGCTTTGCGTGCCGACATAGATATTCACCCGGCCACCCTCCAGAAACTCCACTTCCGCGCCTTCTGAAGGATCGCCCAAAATGCTTTCGATATAGTAACAGACCCCAACGCCCCGGTACTTGCCGCGTTTACCATCTGCGGCGCGGCGGGTGGCGAATCCCTTCAGGTCCGCCTCTTCCGCAGCCCGGCTCAGAACTCTGTCGAAGTCGCCGACGTCATAGGTCTCTCCTGTCACGGTGCCATAGGGGAAGGCCGCCGGTTTGATAAAGTTGCGCCGCCGCAGCTCCAGCGGGTCCACACCCAGCTCGCGCGCGGCGCGGTCCATCGCCCGCTCCAGCACATAGATCGCCTCGGGCCGCCCGGCGCCGCGATAGGCATCCACTTGCGTCGTGTTGGTATAGATCCCCTCCACCTGCAGCCAGGCGGTCTGGATGTCATAGACGCCCGCCAGCACCCGGCTGAACAACTGGGTCTGGATCGGCTGACCGAAATGCGAATTGTAAGCGCCAAGATTGCAACGGGTGCTGACCCTGTAGGCGGTGATTTTCAGATCCGCGTCAAAGGCCAGTTCCGCCAGCGAGGTCAGATCGCGGCCGCCGTTGTCGCTCAGCATCGACTCGGTCCGGTCGGCGATCCAGAACACCGGGCGGTCCAGCGCGCGGGCGGCCTGGGCGACAACGAAATATTCCGGGTAGGGAAAAGCCTTCATGCCAAAGCCGCCGCCCACATCCGGGATCGTGACTTTGACGTCGGCCTCATCCAGACGCATCTTGGCCGCCAGCTGGGATTTGATCGCCCAGACCCCCTGCCCGCCAAAGGTGAAATGCAGCCGCCCGCCATGCCATTCGGCAAAGCAGCCGCGCGGCTCCATCGAGTTGACTATGATCCGGTTGTCATCGACCTGCAGCGCAACGGTATGCGCCGCGGTGCGGAAAGCCTCGGCCGTTGCGGCCTCATCCCCCAGGCCCCAGTCAAAGGCCGTGTTGTCCGGCACCTCCGAATGCAGCGTCTGACCGCCCGGCAAGACGTCCATCTTCGCAGGCAGATCGTCGATATCAAGCTCAATCAGCTCACCGGCATCACGGGCCTGGTCCAGCGTCCCGGCAATGACCACCGCCACCGGTTCCCCCACATAGCGCACCCGGTCCCGTGCCAGCATCGGCCGTTCCGGCGCGGCGCCGGCGGTGCCATCCCGGTTCTTCACTGTGGTGCCATCCATCGACACATCAAGGCCGGCGGCTTCAAGATCCGCCAGGGTGATCACCGCGTGAACGCCTTCACCTGCGCGGGCGTCCTCAACGTTCAGCGCCGTGATCACGCCATGCGCCACCGGGCTGCGCAATACCCAGGCGCGCAGGGCACCCGCTGGGGCCGCATCCTCGATGTACTGCCCCTGACCGGTCAGAAAACGCAGGTCCTCGACCCGTTTCACCGGTTGGCTTTTACCGAATTTGTCCATGCTTGCCCCCTTGTTCGCGCTGGCTGGCGTTCCGGGGGCGAGACTAACCTCAGCGGGCGGCTTGTCCAGACAGCTCGATCACCGTCGCCACGTCAGACAGGCCATAGCCGTTGAATTGCGTGCTCATGGCGGAAGAATAGGCGCCCAGCCCCGGGAACAGCACATAGTCGCCGGTTGCGGCATCACAGGGCAGCGGCAGCCCGTCCGGCAAACGGTCCAGACTGTCACAGGTGGGCCCGAACACCACACGCGGCTTGCGCGCGCCCGTGCGATGGGCGCCATCCCCCCCGACAACTTCCACCCGGCCCGGCAGCCCCATGTCGCGGATATCCACCAACCCGCCATAGATGCCGTCATTCAGGAACACTACCTCACCGCCTTTGCGCATCCCCTTTATACGGGCCGCCAGGGTGAAGCTTTCGGAGACCATCGCCCGGCCCGGCTCGCAGATCAGCGTGGGCTTGTCTGTGCCAAATGCCGTGTCCGCGGCTTTGGAAATGGCGGCAAAGACCTTCTCCAGATCCGGCGCCACACCATCCCGGTTGGCCGCAAAGCCGCCGCCCGCATTGAGACGGGCGATCTTCACCCCTGCCGCGTCCACAATCCGCTTGGCAGCGTGAACATATTCCACCCATGCGCTTTCATCCTCGCACTGGGTGCCCGGATGGAAACACAGCGCAGGTGTCCACCCCTCCGCCGCCACCTGTTTCAGCAGTTCTATCGCTTCTTCCGGGGCTGCGCCGAACTTGCTGCCAAAATCATAGGCCGCACCGGCCACCGGCAAGGCAAAGCGCACCGCAATCTCGCAAGAGCGCGGCACTGCGGCCAGTTTCTCCAACTCGCTCAGCTCATCCACCGACCAGCTGGCGACACCATGTTCGATGCCCGCCGCGACTTCGGCAGTGGAGCGCATCGGGTTGTTGTAATGCATCACCGCATCTGGGCTGGCAGCACGCACTGCAGCCATTTCCGCAGGCGAAGCGACATCAAATGCAGTGATCCCCGCCGCCACCAGATTGGACAGCACGGCAGGGTGCGGGTTGGCCTTCACCGCATAGGTCACCAGCCCTGGAAACCCTTCACGGAACCGCCGTGCCACCTCGTGCAATACCCGCGGCGAGAAATACAGGATCGGGTGATCCGGTGCGCTGCGCGCCAGGTGGGATTCAGGGGAAAGCCAAAGCGGTGGAATTTGCTGCATCAGGAAAAGCCTCGTTTATTTTGCATATTTTCCGACAAATTCCCGTCGATTCCGCTCGTCACTTTTTCTATAGTGACGAGAATTGACGTCATATCGTAGGAACAACATGCAAACCGACGATACCGATCAGCGTCTTGTCACCCTGTTGCGGGAAAACGCCCGCCGTCCAGTGGCGGAACTTGCCCGGCATCTGGGGCTGGCCCGCACCACGGTACAGGCGCGGATAGAACGGCTGGAAACAACCGGTGTGATCACGGGCTATACGCTTAAATCCTCCGCCGCCTCCCGCCCGCCGCTGCAAGCCACGGTGCTGATGTCGATTGAGCCGCGCTCGGGCCCGGAAGTTCTTGCCCGCCTGCGCAGCCTGCCTGGGGTTGAGGTTGTACACACAACCTCAGGACGGTTTGATCTGCTGGCTCAGGTGGTGGCGCAAAGCACGACCGAGCTTGACAACACTATCGACCACATCGCCGAGGCCCGTGGTGTGCGCTCCTCTGAGAGCCTGATCCATCTGGCAACAAAACTGGACCGGACCGGGCAGTAAAGGTCAGCCGGTCCTCACATACTCCAGCAGCCAGTCCCGGAACAGCCGTGCTGCCGGGCGCAGGGCGCCGCGGTCGGGATAGATCAGGTGATAAGCCTCCTGCCCCGGCACCGCGACCTCCGGCAGGCAGCGCACCAGCCCGCTTGCGCTGACCGCCGCGTCCGACGCAGGTGCGCGCGCCAGCGCAATCCCCATACCCTGCGCTGAGAGTTCTGCCGCCATCAGGGAGTTGTCGGCAAAGAAAAAACGCGCCTGCCCGTGCGAGAGCCGCAAGGCCTCAAACAGCTGCACCCAGCTGGCCCGATGGGTCGAGACTTCAATCAGCGGAAAGCGGAACAGATCCTGCGGTGTCCGGATCTGGGCCGCAATCTCTGGCGGAGCCACCGGATACAGCACCTCCCGCAGCAGCTCGTCCCCTTCGGTGCCAAACAGTGACGGGTTGCCGAATACGATCTGCAAATCGGTGAACCGGTTGGCAAAATCCGCCGCCATATTGCCGGTGCTGAGCGCCAGGTTGATTTGGCTGTGCACCGCCTGGAACTGCGGCAGCCCCCGCGCCAGCACCCCATGGGCAAACAGCAGCACCGACTGCACAAACAGCCGCTGTTCCCGGCTTTCGCCGAACAGCCCAGTGGTTGCGGTCTCCAGCATCAGCAGCGACTGCTGCACCGAGGGCAGATAGGCCCGCCCGGCCTCAGTCAATGTCACCGCATGGGCATGGCGGTGAAACAGCGGCGTGCCCAGCTGTGTCTCCAGAGCTTTCACTTGCTGGCTCACGGCGGCTGCCGACATGTTAAGCTGCGCCGCTGCGCGGGCAAAGCTTTCAGTGCGCGCCGCCGCCTCAAACACGCGCAGCCAGTTGAGGGAAGGAATCCGGGTCGTCATACGCCAAGGCTAAGCAGAACTTAGCCTGACCGGCAAGACATACCGTGCTGGGATTGCCTCGGCCCGGACTAGGGTTCTCAGCAGCGAACAACCGCGGCTACGGCCGCTCCTCCAAAAACCACATGAAAGACGAGACATGACACGTCCCGCCAGCACACCGCGCCCCAAACGCAAGATATGGAATTTCACCCCCCAGCTGCCGATCCAGACCTCCCCCTATTGGGACTGGCCACTACGGCCGATGGCCTCGATCAGATATCTGCTGCAAAGCTGGAACCCGCTGGCACTGCGGGCATTTCTTCTTGTCCTTGCCATTGTCACCTGGAATTTCTTCACCCCGTCACTGGACCGGATTGCCACGCTCAGCTGGGACTGGGTGTTTGAGATCTGGCTGCGCAACTTCTGCATTCTGATGGTTGTGGCCGGCGGGCTGCACTTGGCGTTGTGGAGGTTCCGCACGCAAAACGACGACTACCGCTATGACATGCGCCCGATGATGAAAGGCGCCAAGGTGTTCACCTTCAAGAACCAGGTCTGGGACAACATGTTCTGGACCCTTGGCCCGGCGCTTGCCTTCTGGACCTTCTGGGAGAGCTTCATCCTTTATGCCTATGCAAACGGCTGGATCACGATGATCACACTGGAAAGCAACCCCGTCACCATGATCTTGATGACCATCTTCATCCCGGTCTGGGCAGGCTTCCACTTTTACTGGCTGCACCGGCTGCTGCACGTGGGCGTGCTTTATACCAAGGTGCACGCATGGCATCACCGAAACATCAATACCGGCCCGTGGTCCGGCCTGGCAATGCACCCGGTGGAAAGCTTCTTTCTGATGTTCGATACCATGATTTTCTTCCTGCTGCCCTCGCACCCGGTTCTGGCGGTCTTCCTGCTGTTCCACCATGGCATCGGCGCGCCAACCTCGCACGCCGGGTTTGAGCATGTGAAATTCGGCAACAAGGCCAAGTTCCTGGTTGGCGATTTCTTCCACCAGCTGCACCACCGGTTCTTCGACTGCAACTACGGCACCTGGGAGACGCCCTGGGACGAGTGGTTCAACACTTTCCACGATGGCACCGATGCAGGCAACGAAATGGTCAAGGAACGCCGCCGCAAGATCTGGGCGTCAGAGTAACTGCGCACCACAGCACGCACAGTCGGGCACCCGGAATTCAAAACGGGCGGCCCGGCTTCCCTATTTGAAGACCGGGAAAAACGAGGAAGGGTATCTACACCTTCGGCCGCCGCCCGGCGCACCGCAAAGACATCGTCAAGGGTCTGATCGGCCTGAGGAAAACCGGTGTACGTTTGACCATGTGCAACCCGGCCAACGAGACCGGAAACCAGGCCTGCGTAAATGCGCGCATCGCTCTCCAGACTCTGTGGGACGTGCATCCGGATATGGCGCGCGCAACCGCACCGGGCCGCTTTGCCGGCACCGCGATGAATTAGAGGCAATTCATCACCAAGAATAAGATTATGCGCCACGCCATCACTTGCATGGAAATCGGCTCCGGCATGTATTTCACCAACCGCTCATAGGGCGTGGTCGAAATGGTCGCCAAGAGAGGCATCCCGGTGCAGGTGATATGGGTCTGATGCCGTCGCTCAGCCATTGGTGCGGCGGCCTGGGCCGGCCGCATAAGCAGATGTACCGGGAGAGGGTAGAAGCGTTGCAGGAATTCCAATCGGAAGTCCGCGCCAGAAAGTTCCCTTATAAGGCGCAGGCGATCTTCATGCACGAAGGCGAGCTCGAGAAACTGCTCGAAGCACTGGACAAGCTGTAAATTGGATAAGCTGTAACCGGAGCAAAGCTGAGCGCGCCCAAGGCGCGCGCGCTGGCTTTAGCGCCTCCGGCGCGGAATTTGGGTATTTGAGACCAGAAAGAAGCAGCAAGCGAAGCGCCCTTGCCCGCTGGCCGTCCGTCCGCCAAGGGATAATCCTGCCAGGAGCGAGGGCAGCTTCTTCCTGGTGCGGTCATCGGCTCCCCAGCCTGTACCGCATAAGAAGAGTGCCGTGATTCCAGTTAACGAAATCTTACCGCTTCTTTCTGGTCTTAAATACCCAATGGCGCTCTGCCAGCCGCAGACGGGACACTTGCGGGAAAATCCGCCTTCCCCTTCCTGCCTCCATTGGGTAATTGATCGGCCACTTGCATGAGGGATCACAGCGATGGCGATGGAAAAGACGTTCAACGCGGCGGAAGCCGAAAGCCGCCTTTACAAGGCCTGGGAAGAAGCGGGCTGTTTCAAGGCCGGCGCCAATGCCAAGCCGGAGGCCTCCGCCTATTGCATCATGATCCCGCCGCCGAATGTGACCGGTGTTCTGCATATGGGCCATGCCTTCAACAACACCCTGCAGGATATCCTGATCCGCTGGAAGCGTATGCAGGGGTTCGACACTCTCTGGCAGCCCGGCACCGACCATGCGGGTATCGCCACCCAAATGGTTGTTGAGCGGGAACTGGCCAAGACCCAGCAGCCCTCCCGCCGCGAACTGGGCCGCGAGAAATTCCTGGAGAAAGTCTGGGAGTGGAAAGAGAAATCCGGCGGCACCATTGTTGAGCAGCTGAAACGCCTCGGCGCGTCCTGCGATTTCTCCCGCACCGCCTTCACCATGGCGGGGGCGCATGGCGACACCCGCACCGGCCACGAGAACTCCCCCAACTTCCACGACGCCGTGATCAAGGTCTTTGTGGAGATGTACAACAAGGGGCTGATCTACCGCGGCAAGCGGCTGGTCAACTGGGACCCGCATTTCGAGACTGCAATCTCTGACCTTGAAGTCGAGAACCTGGAAGTCGCGGGCCATATGTGGCACTTCAAATACCTGCTCGCAAATGGTGCGACATATGAGTATTTGGAGAAAGATGAAGACGGCAATGTGACCTTCCGCGAGGAACGCAATTACATCTCCATCGCCACCACCCGGCCCGAGACCATGCTGGGCGACGGCGCGGTGGCCGTGCATCCCTCAGACGAACGTTACGCGCCAATCGTTGGCATGCTGTGTGAAATCCCGGTCGGCCCCAAGGGACAGCGCCGCCTGATCCCGATCATTACGGACGAATACCCGGACAAGGACTTTGGCTCGGGTGCGGTGAAGATCACCGGCGCGCATGACTTTAACGACTATCAGGTTGCCAAGCGCGCACGGATTCCGATGTACCGCCTGATGGATATGCGCGGCCAGATGCGGGCTGACGGCGAAAGCTATGACGCTGCCGCCACCCTCGCCATGGCCGTGGCCAAGGGTGAGAAGACACTGTCCGAAAATGAAGCCGACGCCATCAACCTGGTGCCGGACGACCTGCGCGGTCTGGACCGGTTCGAAGCCCGCAAACTAGTGGTGGAGCAAATCACCAGCGAAGGCTTGGCGGTGACGCAGACCATCACCAAGACCGATCCCGAGACCGGCGAAGACGTTCAGGCGCAGGAACCCTACGTCGAGAGCAAACCGATCATGCAACCCTTCGGCGACCGCTCCAAGGTTGTGATTGAGCCGATGCTGACCGATCAGTGGTTCGTGGACGCGGAAAAGGTTGTCGGCCCAGCACTGGATGCGGTGCGCAATGGTGACGTAAAGATCCTGCCGGAAAGCGGCGAGAAGACCTATTACCACTGGCTGGAGAACATCGAGCCCTGGTGCATCTCGCGCCAGCTGTGGTGGGGCCATCAAATCCCGGTTTGGTACGGGCCTAGCGTTGAAATCTTGGACGAACCCTACCTCGTCAAAAAGTATCCTGAGCCTTCGCTGGAGACCGACGAAGGGCCAATCCATTGGCCAGGTAGGAAAGACTTCGACGAAGAAGAGTACGAGACCCGCTGGCGGTACAACTTCGACAACCCGGTCGCGTTTTGTGCAGCAAGCGAAGAAGAGCTTTTTGAGCGTGCCTACGCATACTATGGGGAGCAACATGCCAAGTTGGCCGAAATCGGGGACAAGCTGTACTTGCACGGCTTCGTTTTGGACACCGATAGCGCCTCCACCGCACGCCCGATGCCTATGGTCCCACTAAAACGCGACCCCGATGTGCTTGACACCTGGTTCTCCTCCGGTCTCTGGCCGATTGGCACTCTGGGCTGGCCGGAAGACACCGCCGAGATGCAGAAATACTTCCCGACCTCGACGCTGGTCACCGGTCAGGACATTCTGTTCTTCTGGGTTGCCCGGATGATGATGATGCAACTGGCGGTCGTCGACCAGATCCCTTTCGACACTGTCTACCTGCACGGGCTGGTGCGCGACGCCAAGGGCAAGAAGATGTCGAAATCCACTGGCAACGTGGTCGATCCACTGGAGATCATTGACGAGTTCGGCGCCGACGCGCTGCGCTTCTCCTCTGCCGCGATGGCGGCGCTTGGCGGCGTGCTGAAGCTGGATATGGAACGCCTCAAGGGCTACCGGAACTTTGGCACCAAGCTGTGGAATGCGGTGAACTTTGCCCATTTCAACAACGTCTATGATGAAAACACCCCGGCCTATGACTGCCCGGATGCCAAGGCAGCCGTAAACCAGTGGATCATTGGTGAGACCGCCAAGGTGCGGGTCGAAGTGGACGCAGCGCTGGAGGCCTACCGTTTCAACGACGCGGCCAATGCGCTTTATGCCTTTACCTGGGGCAAGGTCTGCGACTGGTACATTGAGCTGTCGAAACCGCTATTCACCTCCGAGGATGAGGCGGTGATCACTGAGACCCGTCAGACGCTGGGCTGGGTGCTGGATCAGTGCATGATCCTGCTGCACCCGATCATGCCCTTCATCACCGAGGAGCTGTGGGGCAACACCGCCAAGCGCGAAAACATGCTGGTGCATGAAGACTGGCCAACCTATGGCACCGAGCTGGTCAATGCCGATGCGGATGCCGAAATGAACTGGGTGATCACCGCGATTGAGAACATCCGCTCCACCCGCGCGCAAATGCATGTGCCCGCTGGCGCCAAGATTCCGATGGTGGTGACCGAATTCTCCGATCAGGCGCGTTCCGCCTGGGAGAAGAACGAGGCGATGATCCAGAAACTGGCCCGCATCACATCGTTGGAGCAGGTGGAGAGCTTCCCCAAGGGCTGCGCGTCTGTTGCTGCCCCCGGCGCCGCCTTTGGCCTGCCGCTGGCGGATGTGATCGACGTCGATGCCGAAAAGGCGCGGCTGGAGAAAACCCTGGGCAAGCTCGCCAAGGAATTGGGAGGGCTGCGCGGGCGGCTGAACAACCCGAAGTTCGCGGCCTCGGCCCCGGAAGATGTGGTTGCCGAAGCCCGCGAGAACCTCCGCCTGCGCGAGGAAGAGGAAGCCAAGATCAAAGAAGCCCTGGCGCGCCTGGCGGAGATCGGCTGAACCGGCTGTTAAGCATGTTTCAAACGCCCGCCCTCTCCGGCGGGCGTTTTGCATTCCGCGGCAAGCCCTTGAACCAGGCGCACTTTCGGCGGAACGGGGAAATTCTTAACAACCGCCCCATTGTCATTGCCGCGCTTTTGTATCAGCCTGCACTCAACCATAAAAAGAAGGGAGGCTGCAGCCCATGCCCAAAGGATACTGGGTGGCCCATGTGGATGTGCAGGACATGGAGCGCTATGAGAACTATAAGACTGCAGCCAGGCCGGTGCTGGCCGAGTTCGGTGCAAAGTTCCTGATACGCGGCGGCGAGCGCGAGGTGCGCGAAGGCGCGTTCCGATCGCGCACTGTTGTCCTTGAATTCAAGGATTTCGAAACTGCAAAAGCCTGCTATGATTCCATGGCTTATCAGGACGCCAAGGCCTTTCGCGATCTGGTCTCGTCGGGTGATATGCAAATCATAGAAGGGTACGGCGATTAACCCGCCCGCCCAGCCGCTTTGACCGAGGTCTGCTGATGCCCCTGCTTAAGAAATTCTTCCAAGCGTTCCGCCCGACTGAGCGCCCGGGATTGCCGGACCCGGATGCCGAATTGGCACTGGGTGCCCTGCTGGTGCGGGTGGCGCAGTCCGACCGCGATTATCAGCTGGAGGAAATCAGCCTGATCGACCGGATCCTTGCCCGGCTCTACCAGCACAACGCAATCGAGGCCGCCAAGGTGCGCGCCACCTGCGAAAAGCTGCATGCCGCGGCGCCGGAAACCGACACCTTCGGGCGGCTGATCCGCGAGACCACCGGGCTGGAGGAACGGCTCGCCGCGATGGACGCGCTGTGGGAAGTGGTGCTGGCCGACGGCAACGAGCACGCGGGCGAAGTCACCATCGTCGAAGAAGCCCGCAAAGCGATGGGGCTGTCTTATGCCGACAGCCAGAAAGCCCGCGCCCGCGCGGTCGGGAAATTCAGCGGCAAAGTGGAGGAAACCTGATGTTCAAGGAACTCCTGCAGCGATTGCTGGACCCTGCGCCCGCGCCGCTGGATGATGAGGGCGCGCGGCTTGCCCTGACCGCCTTGCTGGTTCGGATTGCCCGCTCGGACCACAATTATTCCGAGGTGGAAAAGGACCGGATCGACCGGATCCTGTGCACCCGCTACCGCCTGGACACCGGCGGGGCTCTGATACTGCGCGAACAGGCTGAAGCGATGGAGGCCGAGGCGCCTGACACTGTGCGCTTCACCCGCGCGATCAAGGACGCCGTGGCTTATGAGGACCGCACGGGTGTGATTGAAGCGCTGTGGCAGGTGGCCCTGGCCGATGGCCACCGCGATGCAAATGAAGATGCTCTGCTGCGGCTGTCCGCCAGTCTGCTGGGAGTTTCGGATGTAGACAGCGCAATGGCGCGCAAACGGGCAGAGGCTGGTTTATGATTGCTCATCTTGGAATGTACGACCGTCCGGAAACGGCTGCGGCCAACGACCGGTTCTGGGCATTGATCCGCGCGCAACTGGGCCACGGGCCGGAACAGCTGACCCGTGGCGCCGATTTCTGGGAGGTCTGGAAATCGCCGGAGCTGCTGCTGTCACAGACCTGCGGCTGCCCGTACCGCACCCGGCTATATGGCGAGGTGGAGCTGGCGGGCACCCCGGACTACGGCCTGCCGGGCTGTCGGCCAGGCTATTACAACAGCGTCTTTATTGCCCGCAGCACGGACGCGGGTCGGCCGCTGTCTGCCTTTTCCGGGCGCCGCTTTGCTTTTAATGAAGGGCTGTCGCAATCCGGCTGGGCCGCACCGATGGTTCATCTGCACGACCGCAGCATCCTGCCAGGTGCGCTGCTGGAGACCGGCGGCCACAGCCTGTCGGCGCAAGCCGTTGCCGAGGGCCGGGCCGATTTTGCGGCCCTGGACGCGCTGACCTGGGAATTGGTCAAGACGCACGACGTGTTCGCCGAAGGGCTGACCGAAATTGAACGCACTGAGCCAACCCCGACCCTGCCCTACATCACCGCCCTGAACCAGGACCCGCAGGCGCTGTTTACTGCCATCGAAGCTGCAATCCGCGCGCTGGACGAAGACACCAAGACACTGTTGCATCTGAAAGGGCTGGTGCAGTTTGCTCCCAGCGACTACCTGGCGGTGCCGACACCGCCCGGCCCCGTGCTGACCGAACAGCGCATCCGTGCTGCGTAACTGACGCAGCGCCCGCTTCCGAAATGGCGGCTCATCCGGTCATTTCGGCGCCTGCGGCGTCGGCTTGTGCGGTTTGAACGTTGCATTCGGTCTTTTTTTCGGTCCAATAAGAACGAATTTCCACTTACAGGGACAAAGACACCTTGACCGATACTTCGCCCGTTCTGCAAATCCGCGGCCTGCATAAATCCTATGGCGAGCTGGAAGTGATCAAAGGCGTTGATATCACCGCCCACAAAGGCGACGTGGTCTCGCTGATCGGGTCTTCGGGATCAGGCAAGTCTACCCTGCTGCGCTGCTGCAACCTGCTGGAAGACAGCCAGCAAGGCGAAATCCGGTTCAAAGATGAGCCGATCACCTGGTCCGGCCAGGGATTGAACCGCCGCCCGGCGGACGCCAAACAGGTCCTGCGCATCCGAACCAATCTGTCGATGGTGTTCCAGCAATTCAACCTTTGGGCCCATATGACCATCCTGCAGAATGTGATGGAGGCACCGGTCACAGTGCTGGGCCGCGACCGTTCTGAGGTCGAAGAAAAAGCCCGCCACTATCTGGCCAAGGTCGGCATCGGCGACAAATGCGATGTCTACCCGGCGCAGCTGTCGGGCGGCCAGCAGCAGCGCGCTGCCATCGCCCGGGGCCTGTGCATGGAACCCGAAGCACTGCTGTTCGACGAGCCCACCTCTGCGCTCGATCCCGAGCTGGAGCAGGAAGTCGTCAAGGTGATCAAGGACCTCGCCGCCGAGGGCCGCACCATGCTGATCGTGACCCATGACATGAACATGGCGGCGGATGTTTCCAGCCACATCGTGTTCCTGCACCAGGGGCTGATCGAAGAAGAAGGTTCGCCGGACGAATTGTTCGGCAACACCCGCTCACCGCGGCTGAGGGCGTTCCTGTCCTCGACCCGGCACGGCCAATAAGCAATAACAAACAGACCCAAAAACCAAACAGAACGGGAGTAAATACATGAAATCACTGATCCTTGGCACCGCCGCCCTGGCGCTGACCGCAGGCATGGGCCTGGCGGACACCGTGCGCCTGGGCACCGAGGGCGCCTATGCACCGTGGAACTTCGTCAATGACGCGGGCGAGATCGACGGCTTTGAGCGCGAGCTGGGCGATGAGCTGTGCAAGCGTGCCGAACTGACCTGCGAATGGGTCAAAAACGACTGGGATTCGATCATTCCGAACCTGGTTTCCGGCAACTACGACACCATCATCGCCGGTATGTCGATCACCGACGAGCGCGACGAAGTCATTGATTTCACCCAGCCCTACACGCCGCCGGATCCGTCCGCTTATGTGGCCCAGTCGGCAGACGTTGACCTGACAAGCGGCGTGATTGCGGCCCAGGCGACCACCATTCAGGCCGCCTTTGTTGCCGAGCAGGGCTGGACCCTGGTTGAATTCGCCACCCCGGAAGAAACCGTCGCAGCCGTGCGCAACGGTGAAGCAGACGCAGTACTGGCGGACAAAAGCTTCCTCGACACGGTTGTGGGCGACGATCTGGTGATGCTGGAGAAATCCGAAGCACTGGGCGGCGGCGTTGGCATGGGCTTCCGTGAATCCGACGCCGAGCTGCGCGGCACCTTCGACGCGGCGATCCAGACCATGAAAGACGACGGCACGCTGAACGAACTGATCGCCAAATGGGAAGTTTCCTCCCAGTGGTAATCTGATCCTGTTACAGGATCTGCAGGCCCGCCGCCGCGGCGCGCGGGCCTCATTCATTCTCATCCGGTGCCGCGCGCCGGGCGTGAACAGAGAAAGACAGGCCCACTTATGTTTTCCTATTGCACGGACCCATCGACGCTTGAGGGGTTGAGCTGGCTCAGCTGCTACCTGACCACCGGCAAGCATTTGAACCTATATATCTCGGTCTTTGTGGTCCTGACCCTGCTGGCCATTACCGCCCCGGTTGCGCTGATGTTCGGATTTGGCGCTGCCAGTGCCGCCCGCTCCAAATTCCTGCCGCTGCGCTGGTTCGGCATGGGCTATACCAGCATTGTACGCGGCGTGCCCGATATTGCCTTCTTCCTGTTCTTCGTTATCGCGCTGGATCAGGCGTTCGAGTGGATGCGCCACAAGGTGAAATGCCCGGAGTGGGACGAACCGGTCCGGCAGGGTATCGACTTTGTGGTCTGCGACGCGGCGAAACTGCCGCTGTCCACCGCACCGCAATGGGTGCATGAAACCTACGGCTTCTTCCTGGCGGTTCTGACCTTCTCGATCGTGTTTGGCGCCTTTGCCGCCAACGTCCTGTTTGGCGCCATGCGCGCCGTGCCACGGGCGCAGATCGAAACCGCCGAGGCCTATGGCATGACCAGCCGACAGGCCTTCTGGCGCATTCTGGTGCCGCAGATGTGGGTCTATGCGCTGCCGGGCCTGTCGAACCTGTGGATGGTGCTGATCAAGGCCACGCCGCTTTTGTTCCTGCTGGGGGTCGAGGACATCGTTTATTGGGCGCGGGAGCTGGGCGGCACCAAGACCGCCAGGTTCACCGACTACCCGCATCCGAACTGGCATGTCTGGTATTTCGCCGCGCTGCTGGTGTTCTACCTGTGCTTTACCAAACTGTCCGAAGTCGCCCTGGACCGGATCATGAAGCGTCTGACCAAGGGCCAGGCAACCGCAGCAGGCGAAGCACAAAGAAAGGCCGCGGCATGAGTTGCGTTGAAACCATCCAGGCCTATGCCTTCCGTTCCCTGGGCTTTGGCGAACGGTTGCTGCCCAAGGGCGAATACACCCTGTGCGAGCACTTCACCCTGATCGGCTCCGGCATGATCTGGAATATCTATTTCGGCATCATTGCCCTGATGACCGGCTTCTTCCTGGCGGTGGCCCTGGCAGTTGGAAAATCCAGCCCCAACCCGCTGTTCCGCAAGCCGGCCGAGTGGTTCATCTTCGTGTTCCGCGGCAGCCCGCTGTTCATCCAGTTCTTCTTTGCCTACGCCTGCTTTCTCAGCCTTAAAAGCGTTTCCAGCTTCTTTGATCCGTTCACCTCGGCCTGGCTGGGCGCGCTGGTTGTGCTGTTCTTCAACACCGCGGCTTATTCGGGCGAGATCTTCTATGGCGCGCTTTTGTCGATACCCAAGGGCGATATCGAGGCTGCGGACGCCTATGGCATGACCGGCTGGACCCGGTTCCGCCGCATCACCTTCCCGACCATGATGCGGCTGGCCTGGCCTGCCTACACCAACGAGGCGATCTTCCTGTTCCACGCCACCACGCTGGTGTTCTTTTCGGGCTTTCCGGCCTGGCAGCAAAAGGGCGATGCGCTGTACTACGCCAGCTATTTCGCGGACAAGACCTTTAACCCCTTTGTCCCCTACCCGATCCTGGCCTTCTACTTCATTCTGCTGACACTGGTTGTTATCTCGGTGTTCGGTTTTGTGAACAAACAGCTGAACCGGCATCTGCCGCAAGAGCGTCGCAGCCGCACCAGGCTGAAGATCAACCTGATCCGCTGATTGCAGAATGGCTCCTTCGGGAGCCATTTTTTTGGGGAACGCTGGATCATACGGGGCGCACTCGGTGCCACGCACCGCAGGGTTTTCTCCTGCAAGACGGGGGCCGCCGGCGGAGCGCCTCAAACTTTTGATCAAATTATCTTGGCGAATGCAATTCTCTGCGCTAGGGTTGGCGCAACGCATTCATGGAGCCCCCTATGGACCTGTCCGGACTGAAGACCATACGCATTGCCGCCTGTGACATGAACGGCCAGATGCGCGGTAAGCGCCTGCCTGCGGGCATGGCCGCCAAGCTGGACAGCGGCGCGGCACGGATGCCGATCTCCACCCTCAATGTCGATCTCTGGGGCCGCGATGTGGAAGACAATCCGCTGGTGTTTGAAACCGGCGACGCCGACGGGGTGATGCTGCCGACTGAACGCGGCGCCGTTCCGATGCCCTGGCTCAAAAGCGCTTCGGCGCTGGTGCCGATGGCGATGTACTGGGAAGATGGCACTGCCTTCCTTGGCGATCCCCGGCATGTGCTGGCTGATGTGCTGTCGCGCTATGCGGCACGCGGCTGGAGCGTTGTGGCCGCCACTGAGATGGAGTTCAGCCTGCTGGATGACAGCGGCCCCCGCCCTGCCCCGCCAATCGACCCGCAGACCGGCCGTGAGCTGGATCAGCAGTCGGTGCTGTCGGTGGCAGAGCTGGACGCATTCGACGACTTCTTCACGGATCTTTATGACGGCGCTGAGGCCATGGGCATTCCTGCCCAATCGGCAATTTCCGAGGCGGGCCTGGGCCAGTTTGAGATCAACCTGAACCATCAGGAGGCGATGCGGGCCGCCGATGATGCCTGGCTGTTCAAGGCCTTGGTAAAAGGGCTTGCACGCAAACACGGCTTTGCCGCGACCTTCATGGCGAAGCCTTATGCTGAAGAAGCCGGCAATGGTATGCATGTGCATTTCTCGGTCGAGGATCAGGACGGCAGCAACGTCTTTGACGACGGCGGCGAAAAGGGGTCGGACCTGCTGATGCACGCGGTGGCGGGCTGTCTGGCGGCGATGCCCGCCAGCTCGTTGATCTTTGCCCCGCACGGTAATTCATATGACCGGCTGGTGCCTGGCGCCCATGCGCCCGTCAGCGCTGCCTGGGCCTACGAGAACCGCACCGCCGCCATCCGCATCCCCGGCGGCAGCCACAAGGCACGCCGTATCGAACACCGCGTCGCCGGCGGCGACATCAACCCTTATCTGATGCTCGCAACCGTGCTTGGCTCTGCCCTGGCCGGGATCGAAGATCAGATGCAGCCGCCCGCTCCGTCCGAGGGCAACATCTACGAGATCCAGGGCCTGCCGCAGCTGGCCGCCGACTGGGAGACCGCGATCAACTGGTTTGAGACCGACCCGCTGATCGCCCGTGTGCTGCCGGAACTTGCCATCCGGAACCTGGTGATGACCAAACGGCAAGAGCTGACAGGCTTTGCCGAGCGCCCCCGGGAGAGCCATTGGCTGTCCTGGCTGGAAGCGGTATAGAGCCGCCTTGCCAGCTTCAGCCCCCTCAGCTAGGCTCAATTTGATCAAATCTGGTGACTTATGAAAATCGGTATCCTGCAAACCGGCCACTCCCCCGAAGATCTGTTCGGCCCTTTCGGAGATTACGACGGCATGTTCCGCGACATGCTGGACGGCAACGGCTTTGAATTTCGAACCTGGGCCGTGGTGGACGGGGTGCTGCCGGACAGCGCCGATGAGGCCGACGCCTGGCTGATCACCGGCTCCAAGCATGGCGCCTATGAAGACCACGCCTGGATCCCGCCGCTGGAGGATCTGATCCGCGAGATCAACGCCAGGAAACAGCCGCTGGCCGGCATCTGTTTCGGCCATCAGATCATTGCTCAGGCGCTTGGCGGCAAGGTCAGGAAGTTCGAGGGCGGCTGGGCCGTGGGCCGTGTCACCTATCAGGTGGACGGCAAGGACCTGACCCTCAATGCCTGGCATCAGGATCAGGTGGTGGAACGGCCCCAAGGGGCCCGCGTGCTGGGCGGCAACGGCTTTTGCCAGAACGGTATCCTGGCCTATGGCGACCACATCATCTCCTGGCAGCCCCACCCCGAATTTCCCAGCGCCTTTGTCGGCGGCCTGATTGAAAAACGCGGCCGCGGCGTGGTGCCGGACGACCTGCTGGACCGTGCAGCCGCCGAGCTGGACGCCCCCGTGGACAACCAAGAAATCGCAACCCTCCTCGCAGAATTTTACAGGAAAGAGAGGACGTAATGTCAGCCTGGCTCGACGCCCTTCCCGAAGCAGCAAAAACCTATCTGGAGGGCCGTCGTCTCGACGAAGTTGAATGCGTTATCTCGGACCTTCCCGGTATCGCCCGTGGCAAGGCGGTACCGGCATCGAAATTCGCAAAAACCGACTATTTCCACCTGCCCGACAGCATCTTCTACCAGACCATCACCGGCGACTGGGCTGATGCCGCGGACGAGGACGGCTGGATCGAAAAGGATATGACGCTGAAGCCGGACATGTCCACGGCCACGGCGGCGCCCTGGACCGGCGACTGGACGCTGCAGGTGATCCACGACGCCTATGACCGGCACGACAAACCAATCCCCTACAGCCCCCGCAACGTGCTGAAGCGGGTGGTGCAGCTTTATCACGACAAGGGCTGGAAGCCGGTAGTGGCGCCGGAAATGGAGTTTTTCCTGGTTGCCCGCAACATTGATCCTGCGCATGAGATCAAGCCGATGATGGGCCGCTCCGGCCGCCCGGCGGCGGCGCGCCAGGCCTATTCGATGACTGCGGTGGATGAATTCGGTCCGGTGATCGACGATATCTATGATTTCGCCGAGGCCCAGGGTTTTGAAATCGACGGCATCACCCAGGAAGGCGGCGCCGGCCAGCTGGAGATCAACCTGCTGCACGGCGACCCGGTCAAACTGGCAGATGAAGTCTTCTACTTCAAACGGCTGATCCGCGAAGCGGCGCTGCGCCACGACTGTTTTGCCACTTTCATGGCCAAGCCAATCGAAGATGAACCGGGCTCAGCCATGCATATCCACCATTCGGTTCTGGATATGGAAACCGGCGAGAACATCTTCTCCGGCCCGCAGGGCGGCGAGACGGACGCGTTTTACAACTACATTGCCGGGTTCCAGAACCACCTGCCCGCGGGTCTGGCAGTGATGGCGCCATATGTGAACTCCTACCGCCGGTATGTGAAGGACCACGCGGCCCCGATCAACCTGGAATGGGCGCGTGACAACCGCACAACCGGCATCCGGATCCCGCTGTCCGGCCCAGCGGCGCGGCGGGTGGAAAACCGCATCGCCGGTATGGACTGCAATCCGTACCTGGGCATCGCCCTGTCGCTGGCCTGCGGCTATCTTGGCCTGATCAACGAGGAGCGCCCGCGCAAGCAGTTCAAGGGCGACGCCTATGAGGGCGAAGGCGATATCCCGCAAGTAATGGGTCAGGCGCTGGATCTTTTTGACGAGGCCACTGAATTGCATGAGGTTCTGGGCCCGGAATTCGCCCGCGTTTACTCCATCGTGAAACGCGCGGAATATGACGAATTCCTTCAGGTGATCTCTCCCTGGGAGCGCGAACATCTGCTGATGAACGTGTAAACCTCCGGCGCTGCGCCCCGGTGCAGCGCCAATGCAATTGAGTATTTTTAGAAAGATGAAGTGCAGGCTGTCCCGGCGGATGACTGCGCCGGAAAGAGGTGTGCTATGGGCATGAACTTGCTCTATTCCAATGACCGGAAGGGCGAGTATCCAAACAGCTGGTACGCGGCAACAGCCGCGCCTATGGATCGCTTCGCGGCTCTTGATGGCGACGTGACGGCCGATGTCTGCATCGTCGGCGGCGGCTATACCGGCCTGTCCGCTGCGCTGCATCTGGCCGAGGCCGGGCAGCGTGTTGTGCTGCTGGAAGCGCACCGCGTGGGCTTTGGTGCCTCGGGCCGCAATGGTGGCCAGCTTGGCAGCGGCCAGCGGATGGAACAGGACGGCCTGGAAGCGCTGATGGGCAAGGCCGACGCGCTAAAACTCTGGCAGCTGGGTGAAGATGCCAAGGATCTGGTGAAAGCGTTGATTTCCCGGCACAGCATCGACTGCCATCTGACCCCCGGCATTGCCCATGCCTGTTTCTCCAAAGGCGAAGCAGCCCATGAACACGCCTATGCTGAACATCTGCAAAACCGCTACGGCTACGATCAGATCGAGCCGCTGGATGAGGCTGGATTGCACGCCATCTGCCCCTCGCCTGCCTATCAGGGCGGATCGCTGGACATGGGTGCCGCCCATTTGCACCCGCTGAACTATGCCCTGGGCCTGGCCCGGGCGGCCGCTGATGCGGGGGCCCAGATCTGTGAGCAAAGCGAGGTTCTGGACACCCAGGAAGGCGCGCAGGTCCGGGTGCGGACTGCAGGCGGGACGGTAACGGCCAGTCACTTGATCCTGGCCTGCAACGGCTATCTTGGCGGGCTGAATCATCAGGTCGCCGCGCGGGTGATGCCGATCAACAATTTCATCGTGGCAACCGAACCGCTGGGAGAAGACGCGGCCCGGGTGCTCGCCCGCGATGTTGCCGTGGCGGACAGCAAATTCGTGGTCAACTACTTTCGTCTCAGCCATGACAAGCGGCTGCTGTTCGGCGGCGGCGAAAGCTATGGCTACCGCTTTCCTGCCGATATTGAGGCCACGGTGCGCAAACCGATGCAGCAGATTTTCCCGCATACCAAGGACGTCCGGGTCGACTATGCCTGGGGCGGCACCTTGGGCATCACCATGAAGCGGATGCCCTATCTGGCGCGGCTGGCGCCCAATGTGCTGACTGCCTCCGGTTACTCCGGCCATGGTGTCGGCACCGCCACCCATGCAGGCCAGTTGATGGCGCAGGCGATACAGGGACAGGCAGAAGGGTTCGACACCCTGGCCCGCGTCCCCGCCCCGCGCTTCCCGGGCGGGCCGCGGATGCGCTCGCCGCTCTTGGTGCTGGCAATGACTTGGTTTGCCTTGCGCGACCGGCTGGGGGTCTGACCCCAGGCCGGTTTCCGCGCAACTCCGCAACATTTCTGTGAAATTTCGCCTGCGCCTGCATTTTCCGCCGCGTCGCCTCTTGGCATTTCCGGCATCTAGTTTTACATTTCCTGAAGCAACAATTCAGGATTTTGAAATATGGCTCTGCCGCCCAACGTTCATGACGCTGAACCCATTCCCGCAGCCGCCCTTGAGGCAATCGAGGCCCTGATGCAGTCGGGCGACCTGTTCCGCTACACCGCGCCGGAAAACGCTCCGGTCACGCTGCTGGAACAGGAATATGCGGACCTTTTGGGCAGCAAATATGCGCTGGCAGTCTCCTCCTGCTCCGCCGCCTTGTTCCTGTCATTGAAAGCGCTTGGCCTGCCGCGCGACGCGCGCGTGCTGATCCCCGCTTTCACCTTTGCCGCCGTGCCGTCCTCGGTTGTGCACGCCGACTGCGTGCCGGTGCTGTGCGAAGTGGGCGAGAATTACCGCATCGACATGGCAGATTTCGAGGCCAAGCTGGACAGCGTGCAGGCGGTGATCATCAGCCACATGCGCGGCCATACCTCAGACATGGATGCGATCATGGCGCTGTGCGATGCCCGCGGCATCCCGGTGGTCGAGGACGCGGCCCATTCGCTGGGCACCACCTGGAACGGCCGGAATATCGGCACTATCGGCAAGGTTGGCTGCTTCTCCTTCCAGTCCTACAAGATGGTTAACGCCGGCGAAGGCGGTACCCTGGTCACCGATGACGCCGATCTGATTGCCCGCGCCGTGATCATGTCCGGCGCCTATGAACACAATTGGAAAAAGCACAAGGGCCCGCATGGGGAAAACACCCCGGATCTGGAGCAGGCCTTTGCCAAGTGGCAGAACCAGCTGCCGCTGTATAACTTGCGGATGAGCAACCTGTCCGCCGTCGTGATCCGCCCGCAGCTGCCGGAACTGGCGCGCCGGGTGCGCGACGGGCTGGCCAACCATGACTATGTGGCCGAACGGCTGAATGCCTCCCCTTTCTTTGACGTGCCCGCACCGCTGGCCCCTGAACGCCGCGCGCCGGATTCGATCCAGTTCAATCTGGCAGGCCTCAGCGAGGCGCAGACCCGCGCCTTTGCCAGCGCGGCAGAAACCAAGGGCGTCAAGGTGCAGGTCTTCGGCCTCTCTACCAACAACGCCCGCGCCTTCTGGAACTGGCAGTTCCTGCGCGATCAGCCCGATCTGCCGCAAACCCGCGCCATGCTGATGAAGGCCTGCGACGTGCGCCTGCCGGTGCGCCTGACCCATGCCGAATTGGATGTGATTGCAGACATTCTGCTGTCCGCGGTTGAGGAGACCATGGCCAAGGCCGCAGCCTGAACGCCACAGGTGATTTAAAGAAGATACTGCCCCGGCATTATGCCGGGGTTTTCCTGATTGCAATCCTGGCTTGCGCCGTACAGTTTGCCGCCATGACCCCGCTTCCCGAATTCGAACGGCGCCCGGCCACAGCCCTGGTTGCGATGGCCAATGCGCTCAGCATGGGCGATCCCGTCAGCGAAGACGCGCTGACGCAAGTCATCCGCGCGGTTTCCACCAGCAGCAGTGAACGGGCTGCGCTTTTGGCCGCCATCGGGGCCGCGAACGACCCGGAAACCGGCCTTACCGTGGCGGATCTGCTGACTGCCTTCGCCACACGGGCCGGAGATGCAGAAGCCCAGGCGCAGGATGCCGATCAGGTGATCGGACAATGGTCGCAACGCCTGGCAGCCGGCGCGCTTCTGGCCAGCTTCGGCGCCGCCATTGCCGGCACAGTAACGGGCGGGCTGGCCTTTGGCCTGACCCTTTTATCTTTTTCAGGTTTCATCTTCGCCACCGCATCCCGCCTCGGCGGTAGGGCGCGGCGGCGGATCAAAACGCAAGAACGAGAAGCCGCGGAAACACTGGCCCGCCATGTGCTGGAAGCCGCAAAGAACACGGGCAGTGCAAAGTGATATGGAAATTTCAGCACTCCATGCCTATATTGGTCCTGAAACCGGAGAACAGCATGTTTGAAGCCATGGGAATGGAAACAGTCATCGTCAGCGCAATTGCCGGGGCCTGCACCCTGTCTTTTGCTGCAAGCGCCTATCTGTTTCATCGCTCCAAACCGCAACCGGAAACCAGCGATTTGGACGAAATCGTCAAGAATGCGCCGTACCACCGGCTGCACAATGTCCTGAAAATCAAACCGGGCGCCTGACCGCCGATCCCGGCGTCCGGCCCCCCGCGCAGCGCACGGGCGCTGCAAATCTTGCGCAGAAACCGTATAAAAAGCGAATGACACCGCACCGCGGTGCCACGCCCAACTGTAAGGAACAGTCGCAGACTGTTTGCGAACAGGCGGGAGCCCCTGTTGATCAGTCCCCCGCTGCCGCCAATCGCCTCACTTCATCCTGGACAGTTTTTCCTGCAGCTCAGCCAGCTGCTTCTTGATGTCGTCCAGGTCCTCGCCGCCTTCGGATTTCTCTTCCCCGGGTGCGCCGCCGGTCCAGCCGGCCCCGCCAAGGCCGCCGGTCATTGCCTTCAGAAACGCTTCCTGCTGCGCCTTCATCGCCTCAAACCCCGGCATCTTGGCCATCGGATTCATCGCGCTCATGTTTTCCATCATCTTGGACTGGCTTTCGCGCAGCATATCAAAGGAAGACTGCAGAAACTGCGGCATTACCCCGCCGCCGGGCACCATGTAACTGCGCACCAGGTCGTTCAGAACATTCACCGGCAGTACATTCTCGCCGCGGCTTTCATGCTCTGCAATGATCTGCAGCAGGTACTGCCGTGTCAGGTCATCGCCCGTTTTCAGGTCGACGATCTGCACTTCCCGCCCTTCCCGGATGAACCCCGCGATATCTTCCAGCGTGACGTAATCGCTGGTCTCGGTGTTATAAAGCCTGCGGCTCGCGTACCGCTTGATCAGCAAGGGTTTGTCCTGCTCTGCCATGTCTTCCCTCCCCGGTCATGACGCATTGCAGCAAAGCCTATGCCAGCGCAGAACAAAAGGGAAGCCTTCGCATGTTTTCCGCAACATTTGTTCCGGACAGCCCTGTTGCACCGCCGTTGCAGCCCCTGCAGGTTCAACTGCGGTGATTCACCCGGCGATGGTCTATCACCCGGATGGCGGCGTGTTTTTCGCTACTTGGAGGCTGCCCGTCATAGAATACCGTTTGAGATCCGGGGCAGTATCGCAACCCGCAGGCCCTTGGTCGAACGTGCGGATCCTGCCCGCGCCTACCGTCTGCTGATGGAGCGCCCCAAGCTAAAAGGCCACTTCAATGCCAGAGCGGAAACCGGCGTGCCAATGGCAAAGATCACCCGCGGGATTGCCCGGCGCCAGGACCATGACTCCAGCTGTGATGTGCGCAGCCTCAGCCACGTGCTGATCAAATACGGCGATTGGGCCGAGGGGCCGGCATTGGATCAGCAGATGGGGTCTGCAAAACTGCGCCAAATGACCGGCTGGGAGCCGCAATACACCAGTTTCCGCAATGCGCAGTTTTGACCTCAAGGTAGCTTTCCATGAACAAAAATCGAACATTTTGCAATTGAGGTGCAGCAAACAGGGCTTGATGTGATATAATTCAGGCAGAGTCTTTTCGAGTCTGTGGTAGCGGGAATGATGGCTGACCAAGGGGACAGACAAAGACAAGCTGCTGTTTTAATCGCTGATGTGGCTGGGTTTTCCGCACTGGTTGAGACCGGGGAGGCGGAAGCGGTCGCTGCCGTTCGCACTCTTGCGGACGATATCGTCGTGCCAGCCGCACAGCAGTATTCAGGCCGGCTTGTCAAATCACAGGGCGACGGCTTTCTGCTGGAGTTCCAAACTTCCGTGCAAGCGGTGAAAGCCGCCTTGCTGATTGCCAAGCGGACCGCTGCCGCGGCGGCCAGCCATCCTCCGCCGCATCTGCACCTGAGAATGGGAATTCACACAGGAACCGTCATTGCTGCCGGGGACGATCTGTTCGGCAATTGCGTCAATATCGCCGCCCGCCTCGAAAGCCTTGCAGGACCTGGTGAAATCTGTGTTTCCGGCACGGTTCAAGAACAGGTCCGCGGCAGGATCAATGCAGCCTTTGACGACCTCGGCCTGCAGGTTATCCGCAACATCTCAGACCCGGTGCGGATCTTCCGCATAGCCGAAAACCCGATGCCGCGCTTTGAAGCCGAAGGCCCTGCCTACGAAGTGTCCGTGGCCGTTCTGCCTTTCCTGAACAAATCCCCCGCTGCACCCGGTGCAGACAGTCTGGGCGAAACCCTGACCGAAGACGTGACCATTGGCCTTTCCCGGTTCCGTGAGCTGCGTGTCATTTCCCGCACCACTGCACTCCGCTTTGCCGGCAGCGCATCTGAAACATCCCTGGCTGCAGTGGAATTGGGCGTCCGTTACCTGGTTGAGGGCACGGTGCGGCAACGGTCCGGACAATTGCGTGTCGCTGTTTCGCTGGCAGATGGCTACAGCGGTACAACGCTGCTTAGTGAACAATACGATCTGGAAAATCAGGCCGGGTTCAGCCTTCAGGACGCTTTGGCACGGCAAATCACCCAAACCCTGGCCGGACAGTTGCAGGCCACCGCAAAACGGATATCAGCCGAAGTTCTGGCCAGCGGCGGCCCTTGGACATCCAAGGAACTGGTCCTGCAAGCCAAAGCTCTGATCCTCGACACCCGGGACACACTGTATCAATGCCGGGAATTGTACCGGAATGCCTGTGACAGCGATCCTGGGAACCCGTCGGCCTATTCCGGATTGGCGCTCACATTTCTGGTCGAATGGATGAGCGGCTGGGGCCTGTCCCCTGAAGCCACCCTGGATCAGGCCTTCCCGTATCTGCGCCGCGCCGCCCGTATCGACCCGCTGGACAGCGCCGTGCAGCGCCGCCTGGCCGTCATGCATCTGTTCAAGGGCGAATTTTCTCTGGCAGAAGACCATTTCCAGCGCGCCCTTGCCCTGAACCCGAACGACACTGACGCTATGGCTTTCCGCGGCCTGTCTTATGTATACCGGGGCCAGCCCGAAATGGCCCTTGCCGAATTGGATCAAGCCTCTGGCCGCAACCCGTTCCATCCAACCTACTTCCACTGGTTCAGGGGGCTGGCGCTGTATATGTGCCGGGAGTACCGCCCTGGCATATCAGAAGTGAACAAGGCTGTCGGGCTGTTTCCCGGCTTTCCGGCCCCGCACCGCCATCTGGCTGCCTGCTATGCACAACTGGGAGACAGGGCTGCGGCAGCACGGGAATGCGGGCGCATCCTTGGCCTGGAGCCGGAGTTTTCGCTCGCCCGCATAAGCAAGACCATGCCCTTTGTCAGAGCAGCAGATCTTGAGCACTACTGCGACGGTCTGCGGCGGGCCGGATTGCCGGACTGACCCCTGAACGGCAAAAGGGCAGGCCTTGCGGCCCGCCCTTTCTCACAGTCCGGCTCCGTCAGGGAGGAGAGCCAGGGCCGGTCTGTGGTCGATCTTACTTTGCAGTAGCCGAAGCTTTTTTCGCAGCAGAGGTCACTTCGTCGGTGGCCTTTTTCACAGCTGCGGTGGCTTCTTCGCCCATGTCTTTGCCGGCAGCCATCACCAGTTCAACGGTTTCCATCTGGACCTTCTTGGCGATCTCAGCAAAGGCAGCCATGTTTTCAGCAGCCACTTCAGCAGAAGCGGAGGCGAAATCGGTTGCGGCTTTGGCATAGTCGGCCGGGTCGGCTTTGACTTTGGACACATCGCCCAGCTTGGAGATGGTTTCTTTGGTCCACTTGTTCGAGAGCTCAGCGGATTTGCCGGCAGCGTCCAGCGCAACGGCGGACAGCTTCTCGTTCAGGGCTGCGGTGTTTTTGAATACGTCTTCCATCGCTTTGGTGTCGACCGGGAATGCGCCCATGAAGTCTTTCATCATCGCGGTGAAGTCTTGGGTCTTTGCCATAGTTCTAATTCCTCAGAAAGCTGCAGCAGGACCATCCTGCGCTCTTAGCATGAGAGGAATATGCGTGCCGCACTGCAGCATTTCAAGGTTTTTGATGCTGCAGTGCAGAAAAAAATCGCAAATCCCGTCAAATCAACGGTTTGCCTTGACCTTCACATAAGACCCAGGGGCCGGCATCAAAGACGGATACCCCGAATCTCCCACGTCGCGGGCGGGAACCTGCTTGCCGGACCGCTTTTTCAGCCACTCATTCCAGCGCGGCCACCAGGAGCCTTCGTGGTATTCCGCCCCTGCCATCCAGGCTTCGCTATCGCCTTTCAGATCAGCGTTGGTGTAGTGACCGTATTTCTTTTTGCTGGGCGGGTTGACGATACCCGCGATATGGCCGGACTCCGACACGATGAAGTTTTTGCTGCGCGATCCCATTTGCTGCACGCCGCGGTAACAGTCTTTCCAGCGGGCGATATGGTCGGTCTCGCAGGTGATCGACATCAGCGGCACATCCACATCCTTGATATGCAGCTTGTGCCCCATCAGCTCGAACCCCTCGCCAACGAATTCATTGTTCTGGCAAAGGCCCCGCAGATACTGCACCGCCATCCGGCCCGGCAGGTTGGCGCCATCGCCGTTCCAATAGAGCAGATCAAAGGCCGGCGGGGTCTCGCCCATCATGTAGCTTTTGACAGCGGGGCCATAGATCAGATCCTTGGAGCGCAGGAACGACATGGTGCGTGCAATCACCCAGGAGCGCAGCAGCCCCTCCTCTTCCACCTGCGCCTCGATCCCGTCAACAAAGTCATTCTGCAGGAACGGCGTGAATTCGCCCTGATCACCAAAATCGGTAAGCGTGGTAAAGAAAGTCGCCGATTTCACCGAAGTGTCGCCGCGCTGCTTCAGCAGCGACAAGGTCAGGCTCAGCGTGCTGCCGGCGATGCAATAGCCCACGGCGTTCACCTGCTTGACCTTGCAGATCTCCTTGGCGGTCTCAATCGCGGTCAGGATGCCTTCTTGGATGTAATCCTCCATCCCCACCTCGGCATGGCTGGCATCCGCGTTGACCCACGAGACGACAAACAGGGTATAGCCCTGCTCGGTCACCCATTTGATCATGCTGTTCTGTGCCTTCAGATCCAGGATGTAGAACTTATTGATCCAGGGCGGGAACAGGACAATCGGGATCTCATGCACGGATTCCGTCGCGGGTTTGTACTGGATCAGCTCCATCATCCGGTTGCGGTAAACCACATCGCCGGGCGTGGTGGCGATATTGCCGCCCAGCTCAAAGGCGCTTTCATCCGCCAGCCGCACCACCAACTCGCCATTGTTGGCTTCCAGATCGGTGACCAGGTTCTCCAGCCCGTCGATCAGCGACTGGCCTTCGGTCGCAACAGCCTTTTCCAGCGCATCCGGGTTGGTGGGCAGAAAATTGGTCGGCGACATCATCTCGATGATCTGGTCGGCAAAATACGTCAGCCGCTGCTTGTCCTTGCCGTCCAATTCGTCTGCATCCTGCACCGCGTTGCGGATCGCATCGGCGTTGGTCATGTATTGCTGTTTCACAAAGTGGAAATACGGGCTGCTCTCCCACAGCGGATTCGAAAACCGGCGGTCCCTGGCGCCGCCGTCATCCGTGCTTTGCGATTGACCCGCCAAGGCCTTCTGCGCTTCGGCGAAATTCAGCACCGATTTGCTCCAGTATGCCACCTGCTGTTCCAGGATCTTGGCAGGGTTCTGCATCGCTTCGGTCCAATACGCAGTTGCTGCACGCGCATAAAGCTCTTGATTCGGACCGTCCAAAGCGGCGTTATGCGGGGTCTTCCGGGACATGACATCGGCCAGACGCTTAGTCAGCTCCTCAACACGGCTCATGTTTTCCTTAAGCTTTTCAATGCTCTCAGAATTGGGTGCTGCGGATAATTCGTCACTAGTTGTCATATAAAAGAATCCCTCATAGGCTTTCTGCTATGCAGAATACTCTTCTGCATTTTTCAGGGCAAAGCGGCGATTGGTCCAATGTTCCGGATTTGACGATCCGATGACGCAGGGGCAGAACCCGAAGGAGACACGCATGCGATACATGATGACCTACGATCTGATGGAGACCGTCCGGAACACCAACCAATGGTTGGGCGCAACCGCCCTTTCCATGGCATCTTACCCGGTCTTTTCCGCCTTGCCAAACCCTGCGCTCAGCTGGATGGCCGCCTGGGGTGAAGTGACGGAACGTACTTACCAGCGGATGGTGGTGAAACCGGACTGGGGTATCCGCACTTTCACCTGCGAAGACGGCAAGGACCATCTGGTGGACATAACCACTGTTGTCGAACGCCCGTTCGGAGATCTGATCCATTTTAAGGTCAACGGACGCGAGGAACAGCCGCGCAAGGTGCTGCTGGTTGCGCCGATGTCCGGTCATTATGCCACTCTCCTGCGGTCCACCGTCCAAAGCTTGATCGTCAATTGCGAAGTCTATGTGACGGACTGGCACAATGCCCGCGATATACCTGTTTCCGCAGGAAAATTCGACGTCGAGGATTACACGCTCTACCTCGTCGACTTCATGCGCGAATTGGGCCCCGACACCCATGTTGTCGCGGTTTGCCAGCCAGTGCCGCTGACCCTGGCCGCGACCGCTTATCTGGCCGAACAGGACCCCAAGGCGCAGCCGTCGTCCCTGACCCTGATCGGCGGCCCGGTGGACCCGGACGCCACCCCGACCGAGGTCACTGACTTTGGCCGGCGCGTCACCATGGGCCAGCTGGAGGAAACCATGATCCAGCGTGTCGGCTACAAAAACAAAGGTGTCGGGCGCAAGGTCTATCCGGGCCTGCTGCAGCTGTCCTCCTTCATGTCGATGAACGGCGAGCGCCACTCCAAGGCATTCATGGACCAGATCCACCGTGTTTCCCGCGGCGAGGCTTCGGATCACGATGCCCACAACCGTTTCTACGACGAATATCTTGCCGTCATGGACATGACAGCCGAGTTCTACCTGTCCACCGTCGAGCGTGTCTTCAAAAGACGCGAGATCGCCCGCAACGAATTTGTGGTCAACGGCCACAAGGTCGATATCGGCAAGATCACCAATGTTGCGGTGAAAACTGTCGAAGGCGCCAAGGATGATATCTCTGCCCCCGGCCAATGTGTCGCGGCGCTGGATCTTTGCACCGGACTGCCTGAAAGCATGAAGGCCAGCCACCTGGAGCCGGGTGCCGGCCACTATGGCATCTTTGCCGGCCGCAGCTGGCGCGACAATATCCGTCCGCTGGTGATTGATTTCATGAACGCAAACAGCCGCAAGAAACCAGGCCGCAAACCGGCCAACAAGAACACGGCTGCCTGACGGCATGGGCGGCGGGCTGGCGTTTTCCTGCAACTGCGGGACCTTGCGTGGTGAAGTTTCCGCGCAAGGCATCAAGGGCGGCACCCGTGTTGTCTGCTACTGTGCCGATTGCCGCGCCAATGAGCTGTACCACGGCCAGCCCGACCCGGCGCCGGATCCGGTGGACCTGTTTCAGCTGGCACCGGACAGCATCACCATCACCCAAGGCGCGGCGCATCTGAAAGCGCTGCGCCTTGGCCCCCGCGGCCCGCTGCGCTGGTACGCCGCCTGCTGCGGCACGCCTTTTGCCAACACGCTGGCCAAACCCACGCTGCCCTTTGCCGGGATGCGCTCGGACTTATTCGAGGACAAATCCGCACTTGGCAAAATCCGCGCCAAGGCTTTCCTCCCAGTCACAGGCAAACAGTCCCGGACCAAGGGCGGCGGTGTCATGGCCTGGGGCATCCTCAGCCGGATGATCACATCGCGGCTGTCCGGCAAGTGGCGGGAAACGCCGTTCTTTAATGCCGAAACAGGCAAGCCGGCAGCTGAACCCGAATTGCTCAGCAAAGACCAGCGCGCAAAACTCTCCCCTTAAGAAACAGGCACCGCCAGCCAGTGCAGCAGCGCCCGGTTCACAGCATCCGGCTGTTCCAGCACCGGCATATGCCCGGCTTCGGGGATCACCTGCAGCTGCGCATCCGGGATCAGCTGCGCCAGCAACTGGTGTTTGGCAACCGGGGTGATCGTGTCATGCTCTCCCCCCAAAACCAGAGTGGGAACATGCGCCCGCCGCAGCGTTGCCTGCTGATCCGGCCGCCGTTGCAGCGCGCGGGCCTGCGCCACATACATTTCCGGCCCCAGCTCCATCCCCATGCGGCAGAACAGATTGTGGACCTCCAGCCGTCCCGGCCCCGGCGCCAGCGCCTCCATCGGCAGGGTGTCGCGCAGCACATCCTCCAGCCGTCCGGTCCGGGCTGCTATGATATGCGGTTCCCGGTCGGCAGCCTGCTCCGGCGTCTCTGCCAGCGGGCTGGCCCCCATGATGCACAACCGGCTGATCCGTTCCGGTGCGCGGCGCAGCAGCTCCATCGCCAGGAGTCCGCCCATCGACACACCCGCCAGAGAAAACCGCGGCGGCAGGTGTGCCAGCATCCGGACAGCGATCTTTTCCACCGTGTCGCCGCCCGCCAGCGGCAGCACCATCACCGGCATACTGCCGGAAAAACTCCGGACCTGAGCGTCAAAAATCCGGCCGTCGCACATCATCCCCGGCAGCAGAACCAATGGTTCGCGGCACGGTTGCTGGTCATAAGGCATATCCTGCCCTCGCGGTTTGCCTTCCACCCGATATTTCAACTCTGCGAAGATCCGCCCCCTGGATCAAGAAAAACCTCCCGGCAGCAGGGATTTAGAAAGCTGCTGCCGCCGCGGTGCCACGTCTAGTAGCCATTCCAGCAAAAAGCGCCATTCCCGGCCAGTTCTGAAAACGGGTTGAACGCGATTTCCCAAATGTGCCCGTCCGGGCTGCGGAAATAGCCGTGATGCCCGCCCCAGAACACATCCTGCGCAGGTTTCAGAACCTCTGCGCCAGCCGCCTCCGCTGCCGCCAGCAGCACAGCCACGTCCTCCTTGCTGCGGGTATTGTGGCTCAGCGTCACCGCACCGGTGCCCAGCTCCGCTTCCGGCAGGCCTATCTCAGCTGCCAGCGCTGCCAGCGGATAAAGCCCCAAGGTCTGAGAGATCAGATCAAAGGCAATCACCCCGTCCGGGCTTTCAGCACGCTGCCAGCCCAATGCTTCGTAAAAGGCAGCAGCGCTTTCCATGTCCGGCACACCCAGCGTAATCAGGCTTACTCTCTGTTCCATAAATCAACCCATTGCTCTTTCAATCATTCTGCTATGCCCGCTGCACCAGCCGTCAGGCCGCTCCAGCGCGCGCCCGAACCGCCGCATCAGGTGCCGCCCAGAACGTCCAGCACCGCGTCTTCCATCATCTTCAGGCAAACCTCGTCCGAAAACCGGTGGTCGGCATCTTTCACCAGGTTAAGCCGCATATCCGGACAGGCCGCGTGATCCATCAGCCGCAGCGCGGTTTCCGTCGATACAGCCGTATCCGCGGTCCCCTGCAGGCAGCGGACTTTGAAGGGCAGGAACAGCGGCGTGCGCAGGACCAGCCGTTTGCGCCCGTCTTCGATCATCCGCTTGGAGATATGATAGGGTTCCATGTAATCACTGGGCAGCTCCACATAGCCTTGGGTCTCCAGCTCAGCCTTCTGCGTATCCGAGAAATTGGCCCAATACCCGTCCTCGGTGAAATCCGGTGCCGCAGCGATGGTCACCAAACCTTTGATCCGTTCCGGCATTTCCCGCGCCAGCAGCAGCGCCTGCCAGCCGCCCATCGACGAGCCCACCGGCACGATGTCCCCTTCGGTCAGCTGCGCCACCGCCTCCAGCGTGTCCTCATGCCAGTCGCCGATGCAGCCTTCCTCAAACGTGCCCGAGCTTTCGCCGTGGCCGGAGTAATCGAACCGCAGAAAGGCCAGCCCGCGCGCCTTGGCCCAGGCTTCCAGATGCACCGCCTTGGTGCCCTCCATATCGGATTTCAGGCCGCCCAGGAACACCACGCACGGCCCCTGCCCCTCATTCTTGTGATAGGCAATCCGGCGGCCCTGGGCGGTCTCGAGAAAAGATGTGGCGGGCATGTCGTTGGTCTCCTGTCCTTTTCCCTAAGATGTGGCATGGCAGCGCCTGCCTCGCAAGCGCCGGCACTCCCCGCTTGCAAGCCCCCCGCCTGCCTCCTTATGGTCCGCAAAAATTTTCAAGGGACCTTGGGCATGTTCAGACTCATTAAGGGCATTGCGATCGCCACCGCCATTCTTGCCGTGGCCCTGGCCACCGCCTGGGCCGCCCTGGCGCTCTGGTACCGGCTGCCCTTTGGCGCAGTGCCGCGCGGCCTGCTGGCAGGCGGGTTTGCCTTCCTGGGCCTCACTGTTATTGCCGGTCTGTTCCGCAGACGTGCCTTGCGCGCGCTGACCACATTCACTCTGGCGCTGGCCGCGGTGATCCTGTGGTGGTCCACCCTCACACCGCCGGACGCGCGCAACTGGTCCCCTGATGTGGCCCGCCAGGTCACCGGCCAGGTTGCGGGCGACACTCTCACGCTCACGGATGTACGCAATTTTTCCTGGCAAACCCCTGAAGACTATAGCGAAAGCTGGGAGACCCGCAGCTATGACCTGACCACGCTCGAAACGGTGGATCTGTTCATGTCCTATTGGGCCGGCCCGCAAATGGCGCATATGATCGTCAGCTTCGGATTTGAGAACGGCGATCATATCGCCTGGTCGGTCGAAGTGCGGCGCCAGGCAGGTGGCGGCTTCTCCCCCATTGCCGACCTGTTTAAATCCAACACCCTGGTGATCCTGGCCGCCGATGAACGCGACGTGGTGGGAACCCGCACCAACGCCCGCGGCGAAAACGTGCAGCTGTTCCGCATTAACGTCAGCCCCGAGACCGCCCGCGCCTTGCTGATGCAATATGTCGACGCCGCCAACAGCCTTGCCGCCCGGCCAGAGTGGTACAACTCGCTCACCACCAATTGCACCACTGTGGTGATGACAATGATCCGGGCATTCGCTGACGAAGTGCCGCTGGACTGGCGGGTGCTGGCCAATGGCTATCTGCCGGAATATGCATGGGAACAGCGCGTGCTGGACCAGACCCGTACGGTCGGCGAACTGCGCGCCTTGGGCAGCATCACCCCGATCGCCCAGGCCCACGGCGTGACCCCGGACTTCTCCGAGGTGATCCGCGAAGGCATCCCCGCTTTTGTATCGAACTGATCCAGCTTCTTTCTGGTCCAAAACACCCCGGGGAGCGCGAGGGGCCGGCCCCTCGCATCTTTTCTGTATTCAGGCGGGTTCAGCACCCGCCAGCCGGCACAGTCACAAAACGCCGGCAGCCGGGCTGCTGACGATTTTCTGAGTGCTCAATCGCCCCAGCAAATCCTGTATCCGGGTCAAGGCCTCGCCAGTAAGCCGCGCCTTCTCCCGGCTCGGCCCGCCTTCGACATGCGCGCAATGCTCGTAAGACAGACGGCGCTGCGACAGGATCTCCCTGGACTGGCACAGCGCGGTTTCAATCAGGTCCACATCTTCAACCGTCAGGTCAAAGTTCGGGTTCGGGCGGGTCATCGGAACACTCCTGGTATGTCCATTGGGCCTAAGGTTTCGGCCACACTGCCCCGAACCCGGATTCGCAGCAACAGTTTTTTTTGTTATTTTTCAAAAGCTTACCAGTATACACATATGTGCAATCGCATGCACAGGCACACAATCGGATTTTCCGGCGCAATAACAACTGCCTGCAAAGCCGACTTGACTTGCCCCCGCATTGGCCGCAAAACGCGCAGACGAAACACATACCCGCAACCGGGCGTTCTGTGGGCGCCAAACCGACGAGGAGCAGCCAGATCATGGCCCAAATCTCTCTCACCTTTCCCGATGGCAATGCACGATCCTATGACGCAGGCGTGACCCCTGCGCAGGTGGCTTCCAGCATTTCCACCTCGCTGGCCAAAAAGGCCATCTCCGCCACTGTCAACGATCAGCACTGGGACCTGCAGTGGCCGATCGACACCGACGCCGCCATTGCCATCCACACCATGAAGGACGAGGTTCAGGCCAATGAGCTGATCCGCCACGACCTGGCGCATGTCATGGCGCGCGCGGTGCAGGAAATCTGGCCCGATACCAAGGTCACCATCGGCCCGGTGATCGACAACGGCTGGTACTACGACTTTGACCGCGCCGAGCCCTTCACCCCCGAAAACCTCAGCGCCATCGAGAAAAAGATGAAGGAAATCATCAACAAGCGTGATGAAGTCCGGACCGAAGTGTGGGAACGCGACCGCGCGATCCAGCATTATACCGACGACAACGAACCCTATAAGGTCGAGCTGATCGAAAGCATCCCAGGCGATGAGCCGCTGCGGATGTACTGGCACGGCGGCTGGCAGGACCTCTGCCGCGGCCCGCACCTGCAGCACACCGGCCAGCTGCCGGGCGACGCGTTCAAGCTGATGAGCATCGCAGGCGCCTACTGGCGCGGCGACAGCTCCCGCGCGATGCTGCAGCGGATTTACGGCGTCGCGTTCACCGGCAAGGAAAAGCTCAAGGCCCACCTCACCATGCTGGAAGAGGCTGCCAAACGCGACCACCGCAAGCTGGGCCGCGAGATGGACCTCTTTCACATGCAGGAAGAGGCACCGGGCCAGATCTTCTGGCACCCGAACGGCTGGACCATCTACACCCTGTTGCAGGACTACATGCGCCGCCAGCAGCGCAAGGGCGGCTATGTCGAGGTGAACACCCCGCAAGTGGTTGACCGCAAGCTGTGGGAACGCTCGGGCCACTGGGACAAATACCAGGAAAACATGTTCATCGTCGAAGTGGACGAGGAACACGCCCGTGAAAAGGCAGTGAACGCGCTGAAGCCGATGAATTGCCCCTGCCACGTGGAAATCTTCAAGCAGGGCCTGAAGTCCTACCGCGACCTGCCGCTGCGCATGGCTGAGTTTGGCTCCTGCAACCGCTATGAGCCCTCGGGCGCGCTGCACGGCATCATGCGGGTGCGCGGCTTCACCCAGGATGACGCGCATATCTTCTGCTCGGAAGATCAGATCGAATCCGAAACTGCCACCTTCATCGACTTCCTGTCGACCATCTACAAGGATCTCGGATTCGAGAAGTTCTCGGTCAAATTCTCCGACCGCCCGGACACCCGCGCCGGTTCCGACGAGGTCTGGGACAAGGCCGAGGCGGCGCTTCTGTCCGCGACCCGCGCCGCCGGGATCGAACCGGAACTTAACCCGGGCGAAGGCGCCTTCTACGGCCCCAAGCTGGAGTTTGTGCTGACTGATGCCATCGGCCGTGACTGGCAGTGCGGCACCCATCAGGTGGACTTCGTTCTGCCCGAACGCCTGGACGCCACCTATGTCGGCGCCGACGGCGCCAAGCACCGCCCGGTCATGCTGCACCGCGCCACCCTGGGGTCTTTTGAGCGTTTCATCGGCATCCTGATCGAGGAACACGCAGGCAAGCTGCCGTTCTGGCTGGCCCCGCGCCAGGTGGTGGTCGCCTCGATCACCTCGGAGGCCGACGACTATGTGCATGAGGTCGTCGCCGATCTGAAGAAGGCAGGCGTGCGCGCCGAGGCGGACATCCGCAACGAAAAGATCAACTACAAGGTCCGCGAACATTCTGTGGGCAAGGTTCCGGTGATTCTCGCCGTCGGCCACCGCGAAGTCGAGGAACGCACCGTCTCGGTGCGCCGTCTTGGCGAAAAGCAGACCAGAGTAGACAGCCTCGAAAATGTTACAAAGGCACTGGCCGTGGAGGCGACCCCGCCGGACCTTCTGTAACATTTCCCGAAAAGAACAGCATCAGCGGCCCCCAATCGGGGGCCGTTTTGTTTCAAACGCAGGCAAAAAGGCTTGAAATCAGCTCTTTACCCGGCGTTCCGCTCTCACATACGCTGACGCAGGCGTGAGACACGGCCTCGTGACTTAAATTCCTGAAAACCTCAGGTTAGTGTTTGCCTGTCATCACGACACCGCATGTTAAACCGAAAGGAATTCACGAGATGTCGAACACCGCAAAATCCCTGGCCGTTGTAGGCGCCGTTGCTGCCGCTCTGACCGCCGCTTCGACCATCCCCGCTGCCGCCGCCACCAAGGAAAAGTGCTACGGCGTTTCACTGGCCGGCCAGAATGATTGCGCCGCCGGCCCCGGCACCACCTGCGCGGGCACCTCGACCACCGACTATCAGGGCAACGCCTGGACGCTGGTTGACGCGGGCACTTGCGAAGGCCTGGAACTGCCGGCAACTGCAGACGGCTCCGCACGCAAGGGCTCGCTGGAACCGCTGGAGCGCGACCTGCCGGCATAACGGCCGCTTGAATTCGGGGGCGGGAGTGTGAATTCCCGCCCTTTTTGCACCCGGAAACAGGACTTCCCATGCTTGACGCTGCTGCACACAACAGGCTGCCCGCCGCCCCCGGCGTTGGCTACAAGCCGCAGCATTTCGCCCAGATCACAACAGATCCGGGCGCAGTCAAATGGCTGGAAATCCACGCGGAAAACTACATGGGGGACGGCGGCCGCCCGATTGCGCAGCTGCGCCACCTATCGGAACATTTTGCCATGTCAGTGCATGGCGTCGGTCTTTCCATCGGCGGCGAAGGACCGCTGGACGCAGACCATCTGGCCCGGCTCAAATATCTGGTGTCCTGGCTGAACCCCGCCAGCTTCTCCGAGCATCTGGCATGGTCCACACACGACAGCCATTTCTACAATGACCTGCTGCCGCTGCCCTATATGGACGCCAGCCTGCAGCGGATCTGCGATCACATCGGCCAAGTGCAGGACACCATCGGGCGGCGGATGTTGCTGGAAAACCCCTCCAGCTATCTCGCCTTTACTGAGAGCACCTGGTCCGAGCCGGAGTTTCTGGCCGAGATCTCCCGCCGCACCGGCTGCGGGCTGCTTTTGGATGTGAACAATGTCTTTGTCTCGGCCACCAATCTCGACTTTTCGCCGCAGGGCTATATCGACGCCTTCCCGCTGGACAAGGTGGGTGAAATCCACCTCGGCGGCCATGACGAGGATCAGGACGAGCACGGCCATCCTCTGCTGATTGACAGCCATTGCGCCGAGGTAGTGGACCCGGTCTGGGCGCTCCTCGACTACACCCTCGCCAAATCCGGCCCCAAACCGGTGCTGATCGAATGGGACAACGATGTGCCGGACTGGCCGGTGCTGGCAGCCGAGGCCGCCCGCGCCGCAACCGCGCTGGAGCGCATCCCGGCATGAGTGTTTCCCAGGCAGATTTCACCCGCGCCATGATGGATGCGGGCCAGCAGGTGCCGGAAGGGCTGGTGGACCATCAGGCCCAGCCTGCCGGGCGCCGTTTCAGCGTTTACCGAAACAATATTGCTGTCTCACTGACCGAAGCCATGCACAGCGCCTTCCCGGTGATTGCCAAGCTTTTGGGCAAACAGAACATGGACGGGCTGGCCGGTATCTACCTGCGCCAGCATCCGCCGTCTTCGCCGCTGATGATGTTCTATGGCGACCATTTCCCCGCCTTCCTGGAGGGCATGGAGCAACTCAAGCACCTTGGTTATCTGGGTGATGTGGCCCGATTGGAACTGGCCCTGCGCCGCGCCTACCACGCCGCGGATGCCGTGCCCATTCCACCCGAGGACCTTGGCGCCTTGACGCCCGAGGACCTGATGAACACGCGCGTGGCCCTGGCCCCCGCGGTGCAGCTTCTGCGCTCGCCCTGGCCCATTCATGGCCTCTGGCAATACAATACCGAAGACGGCGCCCCCAAGCCGCAAGCCCAGGCGCAGGATGTGCTGATCACCCGCCCTGAATTTGATCCCATTCCCCAGCTCCTGCCGCCTGCGGGCGCACACTGGATCCGCGCCCTGACGGGGGGCGCCAGCATCGGCGAAGCCTTGGAACAGGCCGCCGCCGAAGACGAAACATTCGACCTGGGTGCCACGCTGACCCTGCTGTTGCAGGGCGGCGCCATCACAGGACTGGACAGCAAAGGGTAAGACCATGCACGCACTTGTCTCCATTCACAACGCAGTTTTCGACCTGGTGGAAAAGGCCGGCGACTGGCTGATGCCGCTCGCGGCGCGTTTTGTCTTCGCCTCCACATTGCTGCTGTATTACTGGAATTCCGGCCTGACCAAACTGGGTGACGGCATCCTTGGCCTGTTCAGCCCCTCGATCGGTGCCTACAGCCAGATCTTTCCGAAACAGCTGGAGGCTGCGGGCTATGACGTCTCGCAATTCGGCCTGTTCCAGAAGCTGGTGGTGCTTGCAGGCACCTATGCCGAGTTCATCCTGCCGCTGATGATCGTGATAGGCCTGGCCACGCGCCTGGCGTCTTTCGGCATGATCGGTTTTATCATCGTTCAGTCCTTGACCGACATCGTCGGCCACGGCGCCACCGACGACAAGACACTTGGCGCCCTTTTCGACCGCTTCCCGGATGCCGTGATCCTGGACCAGCGGCTGTTCTGGATCTTCGTGCTGACCTATCTGGTGGTCAAAGGCGCAGGCGCCCTGTCGGTGGATGCGCTGCTGCGCCGCCGGATGGAACCCGCAATCGCCTGACCCCGCCCTGACAGGAAAAAGGCGCCCTGCCCCCGGCAGCGGCGCCCTTTTTCATTTGACAGCAGCGCACCTTAGAAATGCGCCTTGGGTTCATCCGGCTTCCCGGCTGCCAGTGCCATCAACCCGGCCGCCGCAGCAAAGCTAAGCGGGAAAATAGTAAAAACGTTGAGGCCGAACCCAGCATACATTCCCGCAGCTGATCCCAGCAGCAGGACTCCGCCCCACAATGCCCGCGCCCGCGCCATCGCACCGCCGGCAATCGCCAGAAGCGGCGACAGCACCGCCAGCAGCCGCAGCTGCTCCACGTTAACAACTTGTTCAGCCAGCCCTTCGATCTCGCCGAAATGCTCCACCGCCGCAGTGTAGCCATAACCAAAAAAACCCACGATCATGCCGAAAACACCGGCGATGATCCCCAATACCAGGGCTGCGTTGCGCATGTTGCCTCTCCCTTAACTGACGATAACGACATAGGCAGCGGTTTAAGATCCGCCAAGAGCCGCTTGCACGTTCTGATCCCAGCCCAGGAATAATTCCCCGTCCCGGTCGATCAGCGGCCGCTTCATCAATGCAGGATGTTCACGCAACAGGGCCAGCGGTTCGCTAGCCCGATCCTGCTCGCTCAAACCACGCCACGTGGCAGACCGCGTATTGACCAGTTTCGCACCAAATTCTGCATAAGCCGCCTCCAGCAGACCTTCTGGCATGCCGCTTGTGCGGATATCGATCAGAGTTGAGTTTTCAATACTCTTCAAAGCCTTACGGCAGGTATCGCAGTTTTTCAGCCCGTAGATTTTCATATATCCTCCATCCTCCCCGGGAGCCTCACACAATTTATGGTAGAATGCGCCGGTTTCTCTTGATTTTCGAGCAGCCCGTGTAAAACTTAAAGTTGTCCGGTCTTGCCTCACTCGCCTCAGACAACGGGACGGGCCGGATGTCTTGGGAAGCCTCAAGGCGACGTGCAAAGTAGAAGGAGACGCGGGAAATGCCAAGTGGCACCGTGAAGTGGTTCAACACCACCAAAGGGTATGGGTTTATTGAACCTGATCAAGGCGGCAAGGATGTGTTTGTGCACATCTCCGCGGTGGAACGGTCAGGCATGGCCGGCCTCGCGGACAATATGAAGGTCGGCTACGAGCTGTCCGAAGGCCGCGATGGCCGCCAAATGGCCGCAGAGCTGAAAGAGCTTTGACCGATTAATCTGCACTGCGCCCGGGATCAGACTGGGCGCAGGCAAAGGCAGCCCGTCAGGCCCGCCGCAGATACTCAGCCATCACACAGGCCGGATCGCTGCCGCGCAGAACCGTTTCTCCGGCCTTGGCCCATTCGTCTGCCTGAAACTCCGGAAAAAAGGCATCTGCATCCTTGATGGTCAGATCCACTTCGGTGACAAGCAGCCGGTCGGCCATCTTCAGCATGCCGCGGTAAATACCTTCGCCGCCAATGCCATAGACCCGGCGGTAGCCCTGCGCATAGGCCTCCTGCACCGCCGCCCCGATCGACGGCAGCACAATCTCTGCCGCCTGCGGGTTGGACGACACCACCAGATTAAGCCGGTTCTTCAGCGGTTTCACCGGCAGGCTGTCCCAGGTATTGCGGCCCATAATGATGGCGCCGCCCAGGGTCTCGCGCTGAAACGCTTTCAGATCCTCAGGCGCAAACCACGGGATATCATTGTCCTTGCCAATGGCCCCGTTGCGCGCCCGCGCAGCGATCAGAGTAATCATAAGTGTCTTCCTTGCTGTTCAGAGTGCAACCGGTGCCTTGACGTCCGGACCGGGATCATAGTTCAGAATTCACCGGCGGTGAAATCGAAGAATGCGCCGGCCTGCCGCTTGACCGGCAAATGATGCATATTCTGAACGGTTTTCCGGTCTCCCTCGAATTGGCTATTACCGCCATGGCCCCATACCCGCCTGCGCTGGTCCGCTCTTCCTCTGAAGGATGCCTGCCACGGCCCGCACCCTGTCTGTCGGCCCTTCCAGCGCCCTGGCCGCCTGGTTCTGATCAAACCGGGCTTTTGCGTGTATGCGTTTCATAGCCGCCGGTTTGTGCACGAGCAAGCGCGGTTGGCGAGGGAAAGGGCGGATTGGCTGGGGCGGCCTGTGCTGGATTGCTGCCGGTTGATGCCGGTTCGGCGGAATGCATCCGGGGCCGGGCGGCCGCAGCTGCACAACAGATTCAAGTTGGCGGGGAGGCCGGATGCTGACGCAGTTTCACGCTCCTTTATACAAGCAGCCTGCATCCCGCATAAAAACCGTCACCTGGATCCGAAGCTGGAACCGGGCATTGCCACCAAGTTTGTGCTGCTGGCAGATGCCAAGGTTACCGGGCCTAATACCAGGATCCTCCAGCTGAGCGCACCGTCTCCGTCGTATTGGTTTGCAAATTTAACCGACACCTGCGGCGCCAGCATTCCCAAAGCCGCGGCGGAAACCTCGGACAGGTATTTTGAGGCGGCACGGTCATCCGGCTGAATTTTGCCAACACCGCCAACCGGCCGTCATTGCGCAGGTCATTCAGGCGATGCGTTCTGAAACCAGTTTGATTGCCGGGCTGAACGGCTAGGACAAGGGCACCTCCCGGAGCAGCGATGCAACACGCGCTGCCGGCCTGCAATTGCATCAGAAATCCTGGACCGGCAATCCTAACGGGATCTGCACGATGCAGTATTTTGTCCCGGACCTGCCCGCCCGGATTTTCCTTCCAAGGAGCCGCCGGCTTGCTTGGTTGTTTTCTCCGCCGCACCTGTCATAGGGCAACCCTGCCAGCGCGATGCTGCGGCCACGGGCAACACCTGCCATCAAGGCCGAGTTTGCCGAGCGGCTGGGGCTGGATCAGCCGATGCCGGTGCCGATCGTGAAGTATCCGGGGGGCAGTGGCCCAGGGCAACCTTGGCACCGATCTGCACAGCCGCCGCCCTGTCAGCGAAGTGCTGATGGCGCATCTTCCGCATACCGTGCAGCTGATCACGGCAGCGATGCCGCTGGCGGCAGGCCTGGGTATTCCTCTGGGCTGCCTGGCGGCGGTGCGCCGCAACCGGCTGTTTGACCGGCTGATCGGATTGCTGTCGGTCAGCGTCATCGCGATGCCTTCGGTGATCATCGCAATCTACGGCATGCTGCTGTTCTCCGCCCGGCTGGGCTGGCTGCCGGCCATCGGTGCCGACGAGGGCAGCTTCGGCTCCACACTGCATCATCTGATCATGCCCGCCATTGCTGTCGGCATCGGCTGGGTCGGCTATCTGGCGCGGCTGGTGCGCGCCTCGATGATCGAGGTTCTGTCGGCAAATTACATCCGCAACGCCCGCTCCTTTGGCCTGACCGAGCCGCGCATTATCTACCGCTATGCGCTGCGGGTGGCGGTGGCGCCGACGATCACCGTGCTGGGGGTCGGGGTCGGCTACATGCTGGGCA
>NZ_JAKFZM010000030.1:0-53480 GCF_021654205.1 Leisingera sp. MMG026
GGTAGGATTGGTTAGTCAAAATTGACCTATTTCGGTTGCAACTATTCTTCACTGTCAAACAAAATTGTTGACCGTTGCAGTGTTGCAGAATCTCTCATTGCGCACAATGCAAAGGTGGACACATCCGGAAACCTCTGGCTTTCTTGCATGCATCGTGATGCAGTGATCTCAGGGCGGCAAGGCAATCACGGTGAAACAGGCAGGCTTCTGATTCCCTCCACTTTTCCCGTGAGGGCAGTGTATCTCGATGATTGCCCTTCAGACAGATGGTTTCCGGAGGTGCCTCGCTTCCAACCAAACCCGGTCTGCGCTGAGCACAGCTTGAACGGCATCAGTGTGCCGATGCCTCCTACTCATGGGCTCTGGCTTCCTCAGGAGCAAGGTCGGCTCCTGACGCTGTTCAGCGTGACTAGGGCGGCGCACCTACCATCCACCACCTGCGCATTGCGGGCCTTGGCCAAGCGAACAAAGCTGGACGTTTTTAGAAAAGGCCGGTTCGGGGAGACTGCGGCGCAGCGATAGCTAACCTGTGAAAGTCCAGTCTGGGCCGAGGTTTCTCGGATCAAGAACCAGCAGTTCCAATTCCGTTCTCAGTTGGTTGCGTTGGGATCATTCAATTCGCGAGATCAAACCGACAGAGCGGTTGTTACGGGATATCCTTAAGTTCCTTCGTTCCACGAACTACTTATGCTAGAGTTCTTTTGGGAAAATTCTCTTACGCCGCTTCATAAGGGGGATTTGATGCCATATTATTCCACAGACTCGTTTCGTCTTCACCCAAGGCTCCGAGTGATCGCAAATGGCAGCGGGTCGGTAAATGCCTGCCGATCGAAAATGTCCACGCAGGTCGCCAGCGGGCCAGGCACTCAGTTCTCGGTCAGTGAAGTCGAAGATGGCGTTGACGTAGTTGCGCTTCAGGTGGCAATGCAGGAAGTGACAAGCGCGGCCCAGATAGACACCGCTGCTCTGCGCCGTGCCGGTCTTCCAGTGCGCAAGAAGCTCAAGGATGGCCCGAAAGCAGACACCGCGTTCGTCAACGTGTTGATCGACGTCGCGGCTAAAGGCGGAAAGACAGATGACGCCTCGACCCGTGAAGCAGTGCATCGAATCCGCGAGCTATGCGAAAATGCGCTCGATGGGCGTAGCGCGCCACAGTCAGCGGCGAAAACAATTACGCGCAATGATCAGATTGCCGCGACGGTCCCAGTCTCTTTTCTAGCCGATCTCGAAACCGATCCCGACATCGCCTTCGTCAACAAATCCGATGTTCTCAAGCTGGACCTGCCCACCCCCTCTGAAGGAATAAAGCCGACCCCGCGACGGATCGGACGGGCATCGCTTCACAAAGACGGGGCCGACGTGATTATCGGAATTATCGATGTCGGTGGATTCGACTTCGCACATCCGGATTTTCTCGACGAGAACGGCAAAACGCGATTTACGCGGATTTGGGACCAGGGCGGCGATTTTCGTCCGTCTCCAGAGAATTTTGGATTTGGAAGTGAATTCACGCAAAAGCACCTCAACGATGCAATAGACGCACAGGCCAGCGGCGGACTTCCCGCTATCTTGATCGAGCGACAGTCCCAGCGGTCGCCGTCCTCCCACGCAACCCATGTCGCAAGCATTGCCGCAGGCAATAGCGGCGTTTGCCCGAAGGCAGAGATCGTCGGCGTACTAATTGACGTGCCGGTTCCCGAAGACGACTTCGAGCGACGGCGCCACACATTCTCCGACTCAAGCAGGCTCATACACGCGGTCGAATACCTCCTCGGCATCGCCAAAGAGAAGAACAAGCTGGTCTCCATCAACATCAGCCTCGGCACCAATGGCGGCGCGCATGACGGTTTGGCCGGAACCAATCGATGGTTCGAAAATGCGCTCACGCTGCCGGGGCGGTCCATCACACTCGCGGCTGGCAATGCCGGACAGGAGGATCCTCAAAATGAAGAGGATATCGGCTGGATCATGGGGCGCATCCACGCGCAGGGACAGATCGCCGCGCGCGGGCTGGAAACCGAACTCGAATGGATCGTTGTGGGCAATGGGATCGCGGACATTTCTGAGAACGAGTTAGAGATTTGGTACAGCCCGCAGGATCGCTTTCAAGTCGAGCTTCTTCCCCCGGGAGAGACGCGCTGGTTGCGGGTCAGTCCACAGGAATTCATCGAAAACAAACGCCTGCGTGACGGAACCACGGTTTCGATATACAATGAGCTTTTCCATCCCGGCAACGGCGGGAACTATATCTCCATCTACCTCTCGCCGAACCTGGAACCCGGTGAAATCCGCGGAATACGCGCCGGGCTTTGGCGTGTCCGCTTGATTGGAGAAGAAGTTCGGAACGGCAAGTTCCACTGCTGGATCGAGCGCGACGATCCCCGCGAAATCGGCGTGCTCGGCGGTCAGCGCTTTTTCCGGTTCCCGTCTTTCTTCTCTCGGGCGAGCAATATTGACTCGCATTCGATCTCGTCGCTTGCTTGCGGCCGCGCGACCATCGCGGTGTCGAACTACGACACCGCGACGAACCGCATGAACGTCACAAGCAGCCAGGGCCCGACCCGCGACGGCCGGATGAAGCCTGACCTCACCGCGCCGGGTACGGATATCGTGGCGGCAAACGGCTTCGCGCTCGATGATGAAACTTGGGTGTCCATGTCAGGCACTAGTATGGCAAGCCCCTATGTCGCCGGTGTCATCGGATTGATGATGAACGCCGCAAAAAAACCAATTAACTCCCTACAGTGCCTTGGGATACTCCAACGTACAGCAAAACCCCTGCCGGGCGGCACTTTTGATTGGGTTAATGATGCCGGTTTTGGCCGGATCGATCCAGAAGCAGCAATCGCCGAAGCCGAGAATTTTGCTCGGCGGACAGACAGAGGGTGAGCGCGCCATGAAACTTAGAATTTTCAAATCAAGCCACGGCGATTGTGTGCTTCTGCAGGCCGACGGCCATAACATCCTTTGCGATGGGGGCATGTACAAAAGCATGAAAAACCATGTTCGCCGCCCACTGGTGGATCTCGTCAAAGACAATGGCGGGAAGCTTGACGCCATCTATATTTCACATATCGACCAAGACCATATCTCTGGCATCCTTCAACTTCTGCGCGACGCCGTTGAATGGCGAGTTCATGACTTTCATAAAAACAATGGCGATACGGATGTCCGTGAGCCGAAAATCCCGCGCCCGCCAAAGATAGAGGCGTTGTGGCACAATTCATTCAGAGACATGGTTGGCGAAAATGCCGGTGAGATAGGCGATCTCTTGGCCTCAGCGGTACCAACCCTGCATGCGACTGGAGTCGAGAAGTTCCTTCACGAGGCGCACGAGGTAGGCAACGTTGCTTCATCAATCCCCGAGGCTTTGGAGGTCTCGCGCTATGCGAAGCCCGACTTCCTGGATATTTCGGTCAATGTGCTGCCCGGTCAGAGCGGCCCCGGCAAGTTGCTGTTCCGTGGCGACAATCCCGTAAAGTTTTCAATCGGTTCGCTCGACTTCACCTTGGTCGGCCCTACAAAGAAGGCGCTGAGTGACCTTAAGAGGGGGTGGAACAACTGGCTCAAGAGCAATAATGGCAAAGACGACGTGCAGAAGGTCCGCAGGAAGGTTAAAGAACAACTTGAAAAGTTCGCAACCGGCGAGTTGAGCGAGTCGCCCTTCGATCTTCGCAAATGGAATGGCATCTCGGGCTTCGAGGGCGTCTCAGTTCCGAACATCGCTTCTCTGGTGTTCATGGTTGAAGAGGGCGGCACGCGCGCTCTGATGACTGGCGACACCCAGCAGGATGTACTCTTGAAAGGGCTTGAGGAAACTGGGTTCCTAGACAATGGACATCTGCATCTTGATGTGTTGAAGGTGGCCCACCATGGCTCGGAGAACAATACCGACGCAAACTTTGCGCGGATTGTTACGGCTGATCACTACTTCTTCTGTGGTGACGGAAGCAGCGGCAATCCCGAGCCGGAGGTAGTCCAAATCTACTATGACTCTCGGCTCGGCCCATCCTCGAAACGCGCTCTTGCGCCAGAGGCCGACGACCGGCCATTCACATTTTGGTTCTCGACAAACTCGGAAGATCTGCCGCGGAGCAGCAAGTACTTCAAGAGCTTCTCGAAGACCGAAAAACTAGTGGAACGGCTCGTAGATCAGAGCGACGGAATGCTCAAGGCAGAGTTTGTTCGAAGGGATTACCGAACGCTTTCGGTCTGATGAAACGTGTCACCGGATTTTCCTCGGAGCGGTGATGGTATTTCGGTTTTAGATAGCAAGCGGGTCGTCCTTCCGGATGCAGCATAGCCACCTTTTGCTGTGACATAGGGGCTGGAAATAACTGTTGCGCCAAGAAGGAATAGTTCTGGTTACGTAGTAGGTAGCCTGTCTGGTTAACGGATCCGACTGAGTTGAAACTGGTGCGACATCGAACTATATGGTTTGATATCGTACTACAGGAACGCATCATGACACTGTCGAGACGGAAGATGATTGGACTGATTGGCGGCGGCGTTGTTCTTGCCGCCGGGGCCGGAGCTGGCGGATTTGCAGCAACCCGCAGACCAGATGCAGCACTGGTGCCATGGGATGCTGCGGGCAGCTACAAGGACCCGCGCATGGCAGCACTCAGCTGGGCGATCCTTGCACCCAATCCGCACAACCGTCAGCCTTGGCTTGCCCAGCTCGTGGGTGACGATGAGATCCTGATCTGGCGAGACCTGTCTTTGAACCTGCCTGAGACGGATCCCTTTGACAGGCAGCTGACCATTGGAATGGGTTGTTTTCTGGAAATCCTGCGGCAAGCCGCTGCCCAGCGAGGGCTGGCGGCAGATGTCACTCTGTTCCCGGATGGCGAGGATGGGTCCGTGGCGCATATCCGCTTGACACCGGGCGGTCTGCCGGACCCGCTGTTCGCCCATGTCCCGGTTCGGCATACTAATCGGAATGCCTATGAGGACCGTCAGCCGGCCACCGCGGCACTTTTGGCGGAGGCGACGTCAGTTGTTACCGCGCCGGACGCGGTTGCCGCCCTTCACAAGCTTACCTGGGAGGCGATGCGGATCGAAATGGCGACGCCACGCACCCATATGGAAAGCGTCGGTCTGATGCGCTTTGGCAAGCAGGAAATCGAAGCCAATCCGGACGGAATTACCTTGGGCGGCCCGATGCTTGAAGCACTGATGAAGGTTGGAATGCTGTCCCGCGAAGGGCAAGCTGATCCTAGCAGCGGCGAGTATCAGCAAACGCTCAGCATGCTCAAATCATCCATGGACGCGACACCCGCTTATGCGATTGTGAGCACTGCGGGCAACAGCCGCACCGATCAAATCGAGGCCGGCAGGCGGTGGGTCCGGCTGCACCTTGCAGCAACCGGCCAGGGGCTTGCGATGCAGCCAGTAAGCCAAGCGCTGCAAGAATATCCCGAACAGGCGGATCTCTACGCGCAAGTTCACAAGCAGCTGGCCTCACCCGGCGAAACGGTGCAAATGCTTGGGCGTGTTGGCTATGCACCGCCCGCAGAGGCAAGTCCCCGCTGGCCATTGGAGAGCCGCATTGCCGACGCCTGATGTACCGCCTCCCCCCGTCTTCGAGGTTCTGACGGAAGTGGGAATCATCAACCAGCTTGCGACTGCCGCCTTGGAGGCATGTCTGCCGGACGACTTGATCGCACCTCATTTTGCCGTGCTCAATCACCTGATCCGAATTGGCGACGGTCAGACGCCAATCGAAATGGCGCGGGCGCTGCAGGTTCCGAAGACATCGTTCTCCAATACGCTTGCGGGACTGGAAAAGCGCGGTTTAGTCGAAGCGCACCCAAACCCGAAGGACCGGCGGTCCAAGACAATCTGGATCACCACCCAAGGGCGCCGGATTCGTGAAGAGATCGTCTCTGCGCTCGGCCCGGTCTTCCGGGACTTGGCGCAGAGAGCCGCGCCCGGCACGTTTCATTCATTGCTGCCCCAGTTACGTGAGTTAAGGGGCAAGATGGATGCGTTGCGCGAAGAATAGCGAGAAGCACGTTTGCAGGCGCAGCGAATGTCTCCTTCGGCGGGCCGCACTGCAGTGCTGCTATCCACCGGCCAATGACCGATGTGGGCCGGTTTGGTTAGCTATACCGCCTGCCAGCCCCTATTTTATGATGTCTGGAAACGACATCCTCAATGACGGGTCCAAGCCGCCTCCATCACTTCACCCCGGGTCAGCATCCGGATGACATGCCGAAGGTTCAGCTCCGCACCGCTTCCGGCAATTTCCAACGCTTCGGCCACAGCCTCGACAGAGTCTTGCGTCAATCCACGCCGGCAGCCCTCACGGCGAGCAAAAGCGGCTAGTTCGGATGCTGAAACTGGCGGGAGGTGAACAACCTCCAGGCGGCTTAGCAGAGGGGCTGGCAAAGTGACTAAAGTGTTGGAAGTCAGCACCCAGCTGATCCAGGACATGTCGAAACCCACCTGGTAAAAGGGGCACTGCCACGAAGCCGCGGAAGATGGCTCCAGAAGGGACAGCAGCCCCTCGGTCAGGCCGAAGCAGTTTCCTTTGGTCGAGGTCGCAACCCCGGCCTTTTCCACTTCGTCCACAACGATCACCGGGTTGGCAATCAGGTGCTTCAGGATCGTCATCAAAGGGCGTCCCGGCTGCGCGTTGGACCAGCCGCGTTGAGAGCCCACGATACCGAACGACGCCTGCTCCGCCGTCGCCTCCACACCACAGCGGGGCACGCCAAGTGCGGTGCTCAGCTGACGGGCCCACATGCTCTTTCCAATCCCCGGCGGACCATCCAGCAGCACAGGCGGCAGGCGAAAGCCCGCGTCTCCATTGCGGACTGAGCGCCGCATGGACTTCCATAGAAGATCTGTCGCGGGTGCCATCCAGGGCATGTCGGCATGAATTCCGGCGGCGATTTCATCCGCCTGATGCTCTGTCCTGATCCGGATCAGCTCTACACCGTTGCGCAGAACTTCCAAGGCTCTTCGGTCGTCGAGTTTGAGGTGGGAGAGACCTGCGACCGCTGCCCGCCGTTCCGCCAGCCTGCTCACCCGGCGGTCCACGCGGTCCTGACCTTCGCGCCCGAGACCGATCTGCATCAATTCGGTTTCCCACCGAAGGCGGTCATCACGATCCTCAGGGTCCGGAGGCACGATACCGCGTTCGAGCGCGCGGCGTGTTTTCAGGAACCGTTCCAGGCGCTGCCGAATTGCCCTCCGGTCTTTGTCGGCATTGTGGAACTCTGCTTCGATGAACTTGATCTTGGACATAGCTGGCCCTTTCCCGGCGCGCCGCGCCGTCTGGCACCCGATTGCACACGGTGCGTTCGGGGAAATGAAGGAAAGAACCTGGCCAGGTTTGAGCTTCAGTCCTGCTCAATACGGCCATTTCAGTCAACAGTTGGAGCTGATCTCCGAGGGGGACACGCGCCCCCGCAACAGGTAATAGGCGGAATTCGTCTAAGCCATTGTATTAAAACAAAACCACCGGCCGAAGATCGGCCGGTGGCAATTAACCTCGTGTCAGAATGGCAGAAAACCCCCATCAATGGCAGTTATTTCTTGGGTCCGACACCAACAGGCGTTTCATCCTTCATCCGCACTTCGAGTGGCCGCAGCTGCGGCAGGTCATGCAGCCTTCAACCATCTGCATGTCGAACTGGCCGCAGCTCGGGCAGGCCTTGCCGCGCGGGGCGTTCAGGTTCACCACCTGCGCCTGCGGGTCGGATTTCAGGCCCATGCCCTCACCTTCCAGAAAGCCGGTCTTGACCATATGCGTCTCGATCACGCCGCCGATTGCAGCCAGGATCGACGGGATATACTTGCCCTGAACCCAGGCGCCGCCGCGCGGGTCGAATACCGCTTTCAACTCCTCGACCACAAAGGACACATCTCCGCCGCGGCGGAACACGGCTGAAATCATCCGGGTCAGCGCCAGCGTCCAGGCATAATGCTCCATGTTCTTGGAGTTGATAAACACCTCGAACGGGCGGCGGTGGTGGTTGATGATGATGTCGTTGATGGTCAGATAGATCGCGTGCTCGCTGTCCGGCCACTTCAGCTTGTAGGTATGGCCCTCCAGCGACTGCGGGCGGTCCAGCGGCTCGGACATGTAGACCACTTCGGCACTATCGCTCTCATGCGGTGCCTGGGCGGTCTCGCCCGGCGCGGTGTCGGCGCTTTCGCTGACCGACAGAACCGAGCCGGTCACGTCATTCGGACGGTAGGTGGTGCAGCCTTTGCAGCCCTGATCCCAGGCCTGCATGTAAACGTCCTTGAAGTCATCAAAGGAGATGTCTTCCGGGCAATTGATGGTCTTAGAGATCGACGAGTCGATCCATTTCTGCGCCGCTGCTTGCATCTTGACATGGGCCGCGGGCGGCAGGGTCTGGGCGTTAACGAAGTAACCGGGCAGCTTGGCATCGGCGCCGAATTTCTCGCGGTACATCTGCACTGCGTAATCGACCACTTCCTCTTCGGTGCGCGACCCGTCCTTCTGCAGCACCTTGCGGGTGTATGCATAGGCAAACACCGGCTCGATGCCTGAGGATACGTTGCCTGCATAAAGCGAAATGGTGCCGGTCGGCGCGATCGAGGTCAGCAGCGCGTTGCGGATGCCGTGCTCGCGGATTGCGTCGCGCACATCGTCATCCATGTTCAGCATGTTGCCGGAGTTCAGATAGGCCTCGGCGTCGAACAGCGGGAAGGCGCCCTTTTCCTTGGCCAGATCCACCGACGCCAGATAGGCGGCGCGGGCTATGCTATGCAGCCATTCGTCGGTCTGACGCGCCGCTTCGTCGGAGCCGTACTCCAGGCCAAGCATCAAGAGCGCATCGGCAAGGCCCGTGACCCCCAGGCCGATCCGGCGCTTGTTCTTGGCTTCCTGCGCCTGTGCCTCCAGCGGGAATTTGGAGACATCGACCACGTTGTCCATCATCCGCACCGCGGTGGCGACCAGCTCCTGCATCGCCTCCTGGTCCAGATGCGCGTCTTTCTCAAACGGGCTGGCCACCAGCCGCGCCATGTTGACCGAACCCAAAAGGCACGCACCATAGGGCGGCAGCGGCTGCTCGCCGCAGGGGTTGGTGGCGCAGATGTTTTCGATATAGGAAAGGTTGTTGGCCTTGTTGATCCGGTCGATGAAGATCACGCCGGGTTCGGCATAATCATAGGTCGCCTGCATGATCTTGTTCCACAGATCGCGCGCCTGCACGGTGTGATAGACCTTGCCGTCAAACACCAGTTCCCAGGAACCGTCGGCCTTGACCGCGTCCATGAAAGCATCGGTGATCAGCACCGACATGTTGAACATGCGCAGGCGGGCAGAATCGGATTTGGCAGTGATGAAAGCCTCAACATCCGGGTGGTCGCAACGCATGGTGGCCATCATCGCACCGCGGCGCGAGCCCGCCGACATGATGGTGCGGCACATTGCATCCCACACATCCATGAACGACAACGGGCCGGAGGCGTCCGCCGCCACGCCTTTCACATCCGCACCGCGCGGCCGGATGGTCGAGAAGTCATAACCGATGCCGCCGCCCTGCTGCATGGTCAGCGCTGCTTCTTTCAGCATGTCGAAAATCCCCGACATGCTGTCGGGCACGGTGCCCATCACAAAGCAATTGAACAGGGTTACCTGACGCGCGGTGCCGGCGCCTGCGGTAATCCGGCCCGCGGGCAGGTATTTGAAGTCTTCCAGCGCAGCAAAGAACTTCTCCTCCCAGGCATCCGGCGCCTGTTCCGCCCGCGCCAAATCGCGCGCAATGCGCCGCCAGCTGTCCTCGACGGTGACGTCGATCGGCGTGCCATCGGCCTGCTTGAAACGGTATTTCATATCCCAGATTTGCTCGGCGATGGGGGCGGCGAAGCGGCTCATATGGCGATTCCTTTGAGTCGTGTGGCAGCACGAATGCAGCTTGAATGGCGGCTTCGATACTACAGGCAAGGCGGATTTCTCAACGCTGAAAACGTACATCGTTGAGAATTTATTACCGAGTGTACCACAAGACCTTGCTAGCGCCAAACTCCGAACTACTATATAAAGGTGCCGCTCTGGACGACTCTGTGGGGAACCTGTGGATAAACGCGTGAACCTTGTGAAGCTTTCGGTTGGCACCGAAAGCGTTGAAACCCTGATGGCCTGGCAGGAGATGCGCCGCCGGGAACTGCCGGAGGGCCTGCCACGCCACGTCACCCGCATGTGGCCCAAGCGCGAGGCGGAGATCCTCAATGGCGGCTCGATCTATTGGGTGATCAAGGGGCTGATCCAATGCCGCCAGCGCGTGCTGCGAATGGATGAGGTGACCGGCGAAGACGGCATCCGCCGCTGCGCCATCATTCTGGAACCGGAATTGCACCGCACCCACACTGCACCGAAACGCCCGTTCCAGGGCTGGCGCTATCTGAAGACTGAAGACTCACCCGCCGACCTGCCTGCCGGCAAAAGCCAAGAAGAGCCGCTGCCGCTGGAACTCTCGCAGGCACTGGCGGAAATCGGAGTGATCTGAGGCTTTCCGCCCCCCCCCGCGGCGTGCCTCGCCAGCGCCGGGCGTCAGCCCGGCGCCCGGCCCAACCGGAACGGCGGCATCCTGGATGCCGCTGCGCCGGGCGGGAGAACACTGGCTCAGGGACCGCTTTGGGTTTAAAAAAGAGGATCTCCCGCCGCCATTGCAGGCATCAAAGATGCCCGAATGGCGGCGGGCGCAGCCCGCGCTAGCGCGCGGGCGGTCCCGCCTGCTTTCGGCCTTCCAGCAGGTCTAGCAGCGTATTCAGAGCCGCCTTCTCATCCAGCCCGTATTTCGCCACCCGGCTGCGCCACAGCGTCGCCTGGGACTTCAGCACCAGCCCGTCCGCCAGCAGCTTCAGATGGTTGGCCCGCAGCGTTTCGCCGGTCGAGGTAATGTCGGCCACCATCTCGGCGGTCTCGTTCTTCACCGTGCCCTCAGTCGCGCCCTGGCTGTCCACCAGCTGGTAATCCGCCACCCCGGCATCGGTCAGGAATTCCCGCACCAGCCGGTGGTATTTGGTGGCAATCCGCAACCGGTGCCCATGCGCGGAGCGAAAGGCAGACGCCACCGCATCCAGGTCATCCAGCGTGTCCACATCAATCCAGAACTGCGGCACCGCCAGGATCAGGTCGGCATGGCCAAAACCCAGTTCAGCCAGGCTCTCTAGCTGCTGCTCGAACCGCGGCAGCTTCTCCTGCACCAGATCGGTGCCAGTGACGCCCAGGTGGATCCGCCCCGCCGCCAGCTCGCGCGGGATTTCCCCCGCCGACAGCAGCACCAGCTCCATGTTCGCAACACCCTCGACCGCGCCGGCATATTCCCGGTCGGACCCGGTGCGCGCCAACGTCACGCCGCGCTTGGCGAACCAGTCGAATGTCTTCTCCATCAGCCGCCCCTTGGACGGCACCCCCAGCTTCAAGCTCATGCGCGCACCTCCTCAAGCTGCAGCATCAGGTCCGGGCGCAGCACACCGCCGACCGCCGGGATTTCCTCGCCCCCGCCCAGCCGCCGGGTCAGCGCATCATAGCGCCCGCCGCTGGCGATCGGCGGCAAATCAGGCCGCGCCTCGGCGTAAAAGCCGAACACAAACCCGTCGTAATACTCCATCGAGGTGCGCCCGTAAGAGGCCTCGAAATCGAGGGTCTCCACATCCACTCCGCGCGCTTTCATCGCCGCGGTGCGTTCATCCAGGCGGTCCAGCGCCAGATTGATCTGCGGCAGGTCCACGGCGATGTCGCGCATCTGCTCTACCGCGTAGGGCACCGTTTCGCGTACCGCCATCAGCGCTTCCAGCGCCAGCAGCTCATTCTCGGCAATCGGCGGTGCCTTGGCATCTTCGCGCAGCGCTTCAACCCGCGCCTGCACCTCTGCCGCGCGGCGTTTGCCAAGCTCCACCGCCGACCCGGTCAGATCGCCCTCGGTCTCCAGCAGCTTCTTGCGGTTCTCCGGGACCGATGCCCGGCCCGCGAAACGGTCCAGCAACGCCCGGAACCGGCGCGGGCGCCAGATATGGCGCATCAGCGCCGCCTTGCGCTTCTCACTGGTTTTCAGCCCTTGCACGGCGGCCATCAGAATGCCGATATCGCCGGTTGCCGCCCGCAAAGGCAGCCCGCGCACCTGCAGCGCAAACAGCGCAAACACCTCCGCATCCGCTGCCGCCGCATCGTTGCGCTCAAACACCTCATAGCCGACTTGCAGGTATTCGTTGGGCCGGTCAGGGTCGATCTCCTGCCGCCGGAACACCTCGCCTGAATAGGTGTAACGCGCAGGCTCCGCCCCGTGGCGCATATGCGCCTCCACCACCGGCACAGTGAAATCCGGGCGCAGCATCTGCTCGCCGTGCAGCGCATCTGAGGTCACATAGGCGCGCGCCCGGATGTCCTCGCCGTAAAGATCCAGCAACGTGCCGGCCGGCTGCAGCAGCGGCGTGTCCACCACCTGCGCGCCTGCGGCCTCAAAGCGGACCCGCAGCATCGCAGCGCGGGCCTGAATTTGCGATTGAGCCGCCATGATCAGTCCTGCCCGTCCAGAATTTCCCGCACCTTGGCGGCCAGTTCCCTGCGCGGCACTTCAAACTGGCTCGGACGTTCCTTCCACTCTTCCAGGGTCGCGCTCTCAGCGATCCTGGCACCGAGGATCAGGTCCTTGATCTGCACCACGCCATTGGCTTTTTCATCGCCGCCTTCGATCACGGCCACGGGCGAATTCCGCTTATCCGCATATTTCAACTGGTTGCCGAAGTTCTTGGGATTGCCCAGGTAAACCTCCGCCCGGATGCCCGCATTGCGCAGCTCTGCCACCATCGCCTGGTAATCCGCCATCCGGTCACGGTCCATTACGGTGACCACAACTGGGCCGGCAGCCTCCGCCGAAAGCCGCCCCTTGGCATGCAGCGCCGCCAGCAGCCGGTCAACGCCAATGGACACACCCACTGCAGGCACTTCCTGCCCGGTAAAGCGCTTGACCAAGCCATCATAGCGCCCGCCGCCCGCAACCGATCCGAACTGGCGCTTGCGGCCCTTCTCGTCAAGGATATCAAAGGTCAGCTCTGCCTCGAACACCGGCCCGGTGTAATAGCCAAGCCCGCGTACAACCGACGGGTCGATTTCGATCCGGTCCTTGCCATAGCCGCCCGCGGCCAGCAGCTCGCCGATCTGCTCCAGTTCGGCAATGCCCTCCTGGCCCACCGCACTGTCGCCCACGGCAGCACGCAGGTTGGCAATGGTGCCCGCCGCCTCCGCCGCCTTGGAGGTCAGAAACGCCAGCACCGGCGCGGCCTGATCATCAGACAGGCCTACCCCGTCGATGAAAGCACCCGACGCATCCAGCCGCCCCTTGGTCAGCAGCTCGCGCACGCCGGCCTCACCCACCTTGTCGAACTTGTCGATAGTGCGAAGAACGTTGTCACATACAGCAGGGTCGTCACCGATCCCCATCACTTCCAGCACCCCGTTCAGAACCTTGCGGTTGTTCACCCGTACCAGATAGTCGCCGCGCGGAATGCCGACGGTTTCCAGCGTATCCGACAGCATCGCGCAGATCTCGGCGTCCGCGGCCATCGAAGCGGTGCCAACGGTGTCCGCGTCGCACTGATAAAACTGGCGGAAGCGGCCCGGTCCCGGCTTTTCATTGCGCCAGACCGGTCCCATCGCATAGCGGCGGTACGGCGTCGGCAGATCATTGCGGTGCTGGGCATAGACCCGCGCCAGGGGCGCCGTCAGGTCATAGCGCAGCGCCATCCAGTCACCGTTTCCATCGTCCTCGGTCTCCTGCCAGGCAAATACACCCTCATTGGGGCGGTCCACATCGGGCAGGAACTTGCCCAGCGCCTCAACGGTTTCCACCGCCGCGGACTCCAGCGCCTCGAACCCGTAATGATGATACACACCCGCAATGGCCCGCAGCATCTCGCTGCGCTGGGTCACCTCCGCACCGAAATAGTCGCGGAACCCCTTGGGCGTTTGTGCCTTGGGGCGGGGCTGTTTCTTCACTTTGGCCATGTTCGGCCTCCTCACGGGTAGCGGTTTCACTTGCCCGGCGGTCTAGCGGATGCCAGCCGCAACAGCAAGAAGGAGCCGGGCGCACACAGGAACGCAGGAACCCAACGGCCATAGCGCCGCGCCGCCTTCTTCTGGCGGAAACATCCCCGCCGGAGGCCCGCTGGTTTTCCACCAGGAAAACCCTCGTCAGCAACAGCCGCCCCATGGACCCAGGCAGGCAATGCCCCTATGACAGGCCAGCCGCGCACAGGAGAGCCCCATGCAGCATCTGGAAGAGCAAATCGCCCATCTGACCCGCAGCGTGGAGGAGATGAGCGACGTGATCGCCCGCCAGCAGCAGGAGATCGACACCCTGACCCGCCGCGTCGCCATGCTGATGCAGCGCGAGGCCACCCGCGAGCAGGACAGCACCGGCGGCGCAGTCTTTGGCGACGAACGCCCGCCGCACTACTGAGCAAAATCCAGTCATGACGGACCTGCGGCAGCCCGTGGGCTGGCGCCTCAACAGGTGTTTGGGGCAGTTTATCCCGGCCAAACCCGTACGACTTTTCCGGCGGAGCACATTGCCTCACCATTGCGCCAGCCCGCCCGAACGGGCTGCCGCAAACTCTGGGCACTCCGCGCCGTTGTTCCAGACCTTGGTGGTACCATGATCCCAAGGGCAGACCGCGTGAAAGGCTGTGATAGTTTGGCAACGCAATCCGGCACAAACCATGGAAGCCAGTGCTAATTATCAGTGCTGTGCAAACCTGAGTAGACTAGCAATAATGCAGAAATCCAATCTCTTTTGCCGTACAGGTGACAATTGAAACTTAAGGGAATCTCAGCGACAATATTAATTGCCATGTCTGCTCTTACGGGATGTTCGACCGACGGGAGCATGGGGGAAAAAGATAGGATTGGCAGCGCAACAATTGGCAATGTTGTTGTTTCTTGGCGTGATTTCAATGTGTTGCAGGAAAAGTCAAACACTAACGAGAACGTTATGTTCTCGTTCTCAGGTGGTAACGAACTCAAACCTTCCGACCCCGGGTACACCGGCTGCTGGTCGGCAATGAATAACTATGCAGCTTGCCAAAAGGCGCACGGAGAAATCAAACTGACGCGTGCTCAGACAATCCAGCTAGCAAACAATGCCATGAAGTCACACCCAGTTTGCAGTTGGGAAGGTTTTGATGAAACTTACGACCTGAGAGTGCGAAGCGCTGGTGCCTTGGCCAGTTTTACCGACACAAGAATGCTCTTCGCTCGGATTAGCTGCACAAACTGACAACGCGCAACAACTGACAACGCGCAACAGAGGAGTCCCCAAAGCTCCCCTCAGATCTCTTCCACATCCAGCACCCCGTCCAGCGACTTCAGCGCCCCCTTGATCTGCGGGTTGATCGGAAACGCCTGGCCCAGATCCATCTCCACATCGCCGGGCAGGCCCGGGTCCTGCAGGTACATATAGACCTCACCGCGCGCGGCATTGCGGGCCGCCGCCTTGGCGTCCTCCAGCACTTGCGCCACGGTGCCAACCGCCGCGGCATCGCTCAGGTAAACCCGCAAGCTGCTGCGCCCGGCATCGGCAATCGCGCTATCCACCGGACCAACCGAGCGCACCAGCAGTTTCAGCTGATCGCTCTCCATCGTCGCCTCGGCGGTGATCACAACCTTGGCGCCGGTCTCCAGGAACTCGCGGGATTTCTCCAGCACTTCGGAAAACAGTGTCACCTCAAAGGCACCGGAAGGATCCGACAGCTGGGCAAAGGCAAAGCGGTTGCCGCGGGCGGATTTCCTCTCCTGCCGCCCGGCCACCACGCCCGCCATCTTGGCCATGAACGGGCCGCGCTCGGCCTTCGCCGTCACTTCGTCCAGCGTCATGACATCCTTGCGCTTCAGCGCCGGCATGTAGTCGTCCAGCGGATGACCCGACAGGTAGAACCCGATCGCCTTGAATTCCTCGCTCAGCCGCTCGGCCGGCAGCCAGTCCGGTACGCTCGGCAGGCGTGGTTCGGGCAGATCCTCGCCCGCCTCGCCGAACAGCGACACCTGGCTGGAATTGCGCTGGTCATGCACCGCGGCAGAGTAATCCACCAACGGGCCGAGGCTTTCGAACACCCGGCGGCGGTTGGGGTCGAGCTGGTCAAACGCCCCTGCCCGCGCCAGCATCTCCAAGGGCCGCTTGCCGACGCGCTTCAAATTCACCCGGCGGGCAAAATCGAACAGGTTCACAAAAACCCGATCATACCCGCTCTCATTGCGCGACTCGGTGACCAGCCGCATCACGTCAACACCAACGTTCTTCAGCGCGCCCAGCGCATAGACCAACTCGCCCTTGACCACATTAAACGTCGCCATCGACCGGTTCACGCAGGGCGGCACGTATTTCAGCCCCAGCCCTTTCTTCACCTCTTCAAAGTAGATCGCCAGCTTGTCGGTCAGATGGATATCGCAGTTCATGACGCCGCCCATGAACTCCACCGGGTGGTTCGCCTTCAGCCAGCCGGTCTGATAGCTGACCACCGCATAGGCCGCCGCGTGCGACTTGTTGAAGCCGTAGTTGGCGAATTTCTCCAGCAGGTCAAAGACTTCCGAGGCCTTCTTGGCAGGCACGCCATTCTCCGCCGCGCCCTTTTCAAACTTCGGGCGTTCGGCGTCCATCGCCTCCTTGATTTTCTTACCCATCGCCCGGCGCAGCAGGTCGGCGCCGCCCAGGCTGTAGCCGGCCATCACCTGGGCAATCTGCATCACCTGTTCCTGATAGACGATGATGCCTTGGGTTTCCTCCAGGATATGATCGATCAGCGGATGCACCGACTGAATCTTCTTCAGCCCGTTCTTCACCTCGCAATAGGTCGGGATGTTCTCCATCGGGCCGGGCCGGTACAGCGCCACCAGCGCCACGATGTCCTCGATGCAGGTCGGCTTCATGCGCTTCAGCGCATCCATCATGCCGGTGGATTCCACCTGGAACACCGCCACCGTCTTGGCCCGCGAATAAAGTTCGTATGTAACCTTGTCGTCCAGCGGAATGGCGTTGATTTCATTCACCGCGCCTTCGGGCGGATCGTACAATTGCGTGCCGTCCTCGCCGGTATGCAGATCGCGGCCCGACTGTTTGATCAGATCCACCGCGTTCTGAATGACGGTCAGGGTTTTCAGGCCAAGGAAGTCGAACTTAACCAGCCCGGCCTGCTCCACCCATTTCATGTTGAACTGGGTGGCCGGCATGTCGGACCGCGGGTCCTGATAGAGCGGCACCAGCGCATCCAGCGGCCGGTCGCCGATCACCACCCCCGCCGCGTGGGTCGAGGCATTGCGCAGCAGCCCCTCGACCTGCTGGCCATAGGTCAGCAACCGGTCCACCACCGGCTCATTGCGCGCCTCTTCCTTCAGCCGCGGTTCATCCACCAGCGCCTTTTCGATAGAAACCGGTTTCACCCCTTCCACCGGGATCATCTTGGACAGCCGGTCGACCTGGCCATAGGGCATCTGCAGAACCCGGCCGATGTCGCGCACCGCCGCCTTGGACAAAAGCGCACCGAATGTGATGATCTGCCCGACTTTGTCGCGGCCGTATTTCTGCTGCACATAGCGGATCACCTCTTCGCGGCGGTCCATGCAGAAATCGATGTCGAAGTCGGGCATCGATACCCGCTCCGGGTTCAAGAACCGCTCAAACAGCAGCGAATAGCGCAACGGGTCAAGGTCGGTAATGGTCAGCGCATAAGCCACCAACGATCCCGCGCCCGAGCCCCGCCCCGGCCCCACCGGAATGCCCTGATCCTTGCCCCATTGAATAAAATCCGCAACGATCAGGAAATAGCCGGGGAATCCCATGCCCTCGATAATGCCCAGTTCAAAATCCAGCCGTGCCTGGTATTCCTCCAAACTCACCGCGTGCGGGATCACCGCCAGGCGTTTCTGCAGGCCCTCATTGGCGATGCGGCGCAGTTCTGAAACCTCATCATCGGCGAATTTGGGCAGGATCGGATCCCGCAAATAGGCCTTGAACGCGCAGCGCTTGGCGATCTCCACCGTGTTTTCAACCGCCTCGGGCAGGTCGGCAAACAGCGCCACCATTTCTTCCTGGCTTTTGAAGTAATGCTGCGCGGTCAGCCGCCGGCGCGGCTCGGACTGGTCGACATAGGCACCCTCAGCGATGCAGATCATCGCATCATGGGCCTCGTACATTTCGGTGTTCGGGAAATAGACGTCATTGGTCGCGACCAGCGGCAGTTCCATCGCATAGGCCATCTCCACATGGCCGCGTTCGGTCTGCTTTTCCGCCTCCGGCTGGCCGTGCTCGCCGGGGTGGCGCTGCAGTTCCACATACAGCCGATCCGGAAAAATCCGCTTCAGCTGCTGCATCAGCACCTCTGCCGCCGGCCGCTGTCCCTGCTGCAGCAACAGCCCCACCGGCCCGTCCGGCCCGCCGCTCAGGCAGATCAGCCCCGCGCTGTTGGCCTCCAGATCCTCCAATGTGACCTGCGGCAGCTGTCCGCCATTGTCCACATATAGACAGGACGACAGCCGCATCAGGCCCTCATACCCTTCTTCGCTCTGCGCCAGCAGCACCAGGGGCGCGGGCAGCTTGGGCTTGCCGCCCGGCTCCGCCTGCTGAAAGGTCAGATCGACCTGGCAGCCCAGGATCGGCTGGATGCCTGCACCGGACAGCGTCACCGAAAATTCCAGCGCCGAGAACATGGCATTGGTATCGGTCACAGCAATCGCCGGCATGCCGTGTTTTTTGCACAGGTCCGGCAGCTTTTTCAGCCGCAGCGCGCCTTCCAGCAGGGAATACTCGGTATGGCTGCGCAGGTGAATGAATCGGGGAGAGCTTGTCATGCCGCCACGCTATCTTATTGCCGCAGCACGGTGAAAGAGCGAACTGCAAAGCCTGCTTCCCGCATTAGCGAAAGGATTACCCGCCATTTTCAGGATTAATTTGAAGCTGTTTCGCCCCGCAAAGAGAGACCCGCCCTAAACATACAGCTAAAAGGCATAAAAATTAACAGCATAGCCGCCGCATTTGAAATTTAATTGCGCCGCGGAATACTGCAGCGCAGCAGCGGTTTTCCTTGCTTTGCCAAGGGGCTGCTCCCTAGGCTGGTATCAGCAAGCAACACACAGCCCGCCTTTCCTTCTACGCCGCATCGAAGGGAGGCATACCGGGTCAACAGGGTAACGCGGCGGGTCTCGGGAAGATGGCACTCGCCTTTCGTCTGAATGGTGAAGACGTTCTGATCGAACACGCAGACCCATCGTCCACGCTGCTGGACTGGCTGCGCGGCGCTAAGAGTCTCACCGGAACCAAAGAAGGCTGCAACGAAGGCGATTGCGGCGCCTGCACTGTCATGGTCACCGACGGGCGCGGATCGAAAGCGCTGAATGCCTGCATATTGTTCCTGCCCCAGCTCAACGGCAAATCTGTCCGCACTGTCGAAGGTGCCGCAGGCCCGGACGGCAGCCTGCACCCCGTGCAGCAAGCGATGGTCGATCATCACGGCAGCCAATGCGGTTTCTGCACGCCCGGCTTCATCATGTCGATGGTGACCGCCCACACCAACGGTGCGGCGGATTTTGACGACCAGCTGGCCGGCAACCTTTGCCGCTGCACCGGCTACGCCCCGATCATCCGCGCCGCCGAGGCCGCCAGCGGCGCCCCGGTCCCGGACTGGATCGCGGATGAAACCTCTTTCACTTTTTCCGAAATACTCCGGGGGGAGACCGCAGGCCGGGGGGCAGCGCACCCCTCCGGCCCCCCTGCGCCAACGCCCCCGCTGCTGCCCGCCTCCGCAGACGAACTAGCCGAACTCTACAGCGCCAACCCGGATGCAACCCTCGTGGCCGGCGCCACCGATGTCGGCCTCTGGGTCACCAAGCAGCTGCGCCATCTGCCGCAGATGATCTTCCTGGACGGCTGCACAGACCTGAAGGACATTGAGGTCACAGACACCACCGTCCGCATTGGCGCCATGGCAGACATGAACGCCCTGCGCACCGCAATGGAACCGCTGCACCCGTCCTTCGCCGAAATGCTCCGCCGCTTCGCCTCCCAGCAGGTGCGCGCCGCCGCGACAGTCGGCGGCAATATCGCCAACGGCTCCCCCATCGGCGACACCCCGCCCGCATTGATCGCGCTCGGTGCCACCCTGCATTTGCGCAACGGGGATGACCGCCGGGATTTGCCGCTGGAGGATTTCTTCCTCAGCTACGGCAAACAGGACCGCCAGCCCGGCGAATTTGTCGAGACCGTCAGCTTTCCCCGCCAGCCCGGCACGCTGAAGGTCTACAAGCTATCGAAACGCTTTGATCAAGACATTTCCGCCGTGCTCGGTGCTTTCAACGTGACAGTCGAGAACGGCCGGATCACCACGGCCCGCATCGCTTTCGGCGGCATGGCAGGTATCCCGAAACGCGCTGCCTATACAGAGGCCGCCCTGACCGGCCAGCCCTGGACTGAGGCCGCAATACAGGCCGCCACCGCTGCGATTGATCAGGACTTCACCCCGATGAGCGACATGCGTGCCTCAGCCGAATACCGGCTGGAAACTTCGCGCAATATGCTGATCCGCTATTTCGCAGAGATGAACGGCGCGGCAGTTTCGGTGCTGGAGGTGAAACCATGAGCGTTTCAAAACCCCTCCCCCATGACGCCGCCGAACTGCATGTGACCGGCGCCGCGCGATATGTGGATGACATCCCCTCGCCCGCCGGCACGCTGCATCTGGCCTTCGGCCTTTCCCCCATCGCCCGCGGCCACATCACCGGAATGCATCTGAGCAAGGTGCAGCACAGCCCCGGCGTGGCGGCAGTGCTGACCGCCAAGGGGCTGCCGTTTTCCAACGACGTCTCCCCCTCGATCCATGACGAGCCGCTGCTGGCGGCGGGCACGGTCAATTACGTCGGCCAGCCGGTGTTCCTGGTGGTTGCCGACAGCCATCGCAGCGCCCGCATCGCTGCCCGCAAGGGCCGGGTGGACTATGCCGAAGAACCCGCCCTGCTGACCCTGGACGCGGCCCTTGCCGCTGACAGCCGGTTCGAGGAAGGCCCGCGCATCTATGCCAAGGGCGACGCCGCTGCCGCCATCGCTGCCGCTCCGCGCATGATTGAGGGCACATTCGAACTCGGCGGACAGGAGCATTTCTATCTCGAAGGCCAGGCAGCAATGGCCTGGCCGCAGGAGGATGGCGGCATGCATGTCTTCTCCTCGACCCAGCATCCGGCCGAGATTCAGCACAAAGTGGCGGACGCCATCGATCTGCCAATGCATAGTGTCAGGGTCGAAACCCGCCGCATGGGCGGCGGCTTTGGCGGCAAGGAAAGCCAGGGCAATGCGTTGGCCGTCGCTTGTGCTGTTGCGGCGCGGCTGACCGGGCGCCCTTGCAAGATGCGCTATGACCGTGACGACGACATGGTGATCACCGGCAAGCGCCACGCCTTCCGTATCTCCTACCGCGCCGGGTTTGACGGCGACGGTCAGCTGCAAGGGGTCGAGTTCCTGCATCTGGTGGATTGCGGCTGGGCGCAAGATCTGTCGCTGCCGGTGGCTGATCGCGCCATGCTGCACGCCGATAATGCCTATCTGATCCCCGGTATCAGGATTGAGAGCCACCGCCTGCGCACCAACCGGCAAAGCGCCACCGCCTACCGCGGTTTTGGCGGACCGCAGGGCATGGTCGGGATCGAGCGGGTGATGGACCATATCGCCCATGACCTCGGGATGGACCCAGCGGAGCTGCGGCAGCGGAATTATTATGCGGCCCCCGAGGAGGGGGGCTCTGCCCCCCCGCCCCCCCGGGATATTTCGGGCAAGAGGAAAGACAACACCACGCCTTATGGCATGGAAGTCACGGATTTTGAGCTGCAAGGGATGACGGCGGATCTGTTGCGCTCCTCGGATTATGCGGCGCGCAAGGCAGCAATTGCGGAGTGGAACAAGGGTCAGACCCACCTGAAACGCGGTATCGCCTTTTCGCCGGTGAAGTTCGGGATTTCCTTTACGCTGACGCATCTCAATCAAGCCGGCGCGCTGGTGCATGTCTATCAGGACGGCTCGGTGCATCTGAACCACGGCGGCACCGAGATGGGCCAGGGGCTGTTCCAGAAGGTGGCGCAGGTTGCCGCCAGCCGCTTTGGCATCCCGCTGGAGAAGGTCAGGATCACCGCAACCGACACCGCCAAAGTGCCCAATACCTCCGCCACCGCGGCCTCGTCGGGGTCCGACCTTAATGGCATGGCGGTGAAGGCGGCCTGCGACACCATCCGCGACCGCATGGCCGGGTATCTGGCGCAGCAGCATCAGGCACGCCCCGGCGATGTGGTGTTTGAAGGTGGTATGGTGCGCATTGGCCAGGACGAAATGAGTTTCGATCAGGCCGCCATGGCCTGCTACCAGGGCCGGGTCAGCCTGTCTGCCACCGGTTTTTACAAGACACCCAAGGTGGAATGGGACCGGATCAAGGGCCAGGGCCGCCCGTTTTATTACTTCGCCTATGGTGCCGCGGTGACCGAAGTGGTGGTGGACGCCCTCACCGGCGAGAACCGTATCCTGCGTGCCGACATTCTGCATGACGCCGGCGCCTCGTTGAACCCTGACATCGACATCGGCCAGATCGAGGGCGGCTATGTGCAGGGCGCCGGCTGGCTGACCACCGAGGAGCTGGTCTGGGACGGCGCCGGGCGCCTGCGCACCCATGCCCCCTCAACTTACAAAATCCCTGCCTGCTCGGACCGGCCCGATGTGTTCAACGTTGCACTTTACGACGGGCAGAACCGCGAGGACACCATCTACCGCTCCAAGGCTGTGGGGGAGCCGCCTTTTATGCTGGGCATCTCCGCCTGGCTGGCGCTCAGCGATGCGGTTTCGGCTTTTGGTGATGCCTACCCGGCGCTGGATGCCCCCGCCACAGCGGAAGAAGTCTGGCGCGCAATCCGGAGGGTACGTGATGGGGTTTGATGTCCAGGCCCTCCGCAAGGCGGTCGAGGAACATGGCCGCGTGGTGCGGGTGGTGATCGCGGCTGTCCGCGGCTCCTCCCCGCGCGAGGCCGGCACTGCCATGCTGGTTTGGAAGGACGGCCAAAGCGGCACCATCGGCGGCGGCACATTGGAGTTTGAAGCTGCAGAGGCCGCACGCCTGCAAGCCGAGCCCAAGACGTTCAGCACCCATGCATTAGGGCCGGACCTGGGCCAATGCTGCGGCGGCGCGGTCACCCTGCTGAACGAGGTCTATGAGACCGCGGATCTAGCCGCGCTGGACCAGGAGATCATCGCCCGCTCCGCCAGCCCGGCGCCGATGCCGATGGCGGTGAAACGCATCCTCGCTGCCGCCCGCAGCCAGGGCCTGCCCCCTGCGCCGCAGCTGGTGGACGGCTGGATGATCGAACCTGTTCACAAACCTAACAGCCCGGTCTGGATCTGGGGCGCAGGCCACGTGGGCCGCGCACTGGTGAACGTTCTGGCACCGCTGCCGGATCTGGAGATCACCTGGGTGGACACCGGCGCAGAGCGGTTTCCGGCAGAAACGCCTTCCGGCATCACAGTAGTTCCTGCCACAGACCCTGCGCTTCTGGTGCCGCATGCGCCTGAAAACGCTGTGCATTTGGTGCTGACCTATTCCCATGCGCTGGATCTGGCGCTATGCCACGCGCTGTTGGGCCGCGGCTTTGCCTTCGCTGGGCTGATCGGTTCCAGAACCAAATGGGCGCGGTTCCGGTCGCGTCTTGCCGCCCTGGGCCACAGCCCGGACCGGATTTCACGGATCGCCTGCCCGATCGGCGATCCGCAACTTGGAAAACATCCGCAGATGATTGCGGTCGGCGTCGCGGCCCAGTTGCTGCGGCTGAGTGCAAAAGATGAATTGAGAAAGGACCGGCGCGCGTGAGTGTACCACTGTTGAGCCTGCAAGGCCTGACCAAGGCCTACCCCGGGGTTGTGGCCAATGACTCCGTCTCCTTTGACATCGGCGAGGGCGAAGTGCATGCCCTCCTTGGTGAAAACGGCGCCGGGAAATCGACGCTGGTCAAGATGATCTATGGCCTCGTGAAGCCCGACAGCGGCCAGATGCTGCTGCGCGGAGCGCCTTTCGCCCCAGCTGAGCCGCGTGCGGCACGTGCTGACGGCATCGCCATGGTATTTCAGCATTTTTCGCTGTTTGACGCCTTGAATGTGGCTGAGAACATTGCGCTGGGGATGGAGAACCCGCCGGAGTTGCGCGACCTCGCCGCCCGCATCCGCGAAGTGTCGGAAACCTATGGGTTGCCGCTCGATCCCTTCCGCACCGTTGGTGATTTGTCGGCAGGTGAGCGCCAGAGGGTCGAGATCATCCGCTGCCTGCTGCAGGACCCGAAACTCTTGATCATGGACGAGCCGACCTCGGTCCTGACCCCGCAGGAGGTGGAGATCCTGTTCAAGACCCTGCAGAAGCTGCAGTCCGAGGGTACCTCGATCCTATATATCTCGCACAAGCTGGAGGAAATCCGCACGCTCTGCGATCACGCCACCATTCTGCGGCTGGGAAAGAACGTCGGCGAATGCACCCCGGCTGAAACCTCGGCCCGCGACATGGCGGAGATGATGGTCGGCAGCACCCTGCAGACCCCGGAACGCGGCAACCGCGAATTCGGCGGTGTGGCGATGGATATCTCCGGCCTGTCGGTACCGGCGCCTTCGGCCTTTGGCACTGCACTGAAGAACGTGCATTTGACGGTGAAAAAGGGCGAGATCCTTGGCATCGGCGGCGTGGCAGGCAACGGGCAGGACGAACTGCTGGGTGTGCTTTCCGGCGAGGTCCTGACCGATGCGGATGCAGTAAAACTGCATGGGCAACCCATTGGCCGCCTTGGCCCCGCCGCACGGCGCAAGCTGGGCGTTCTGGCAGCACCCGAAGAACGCCTGGGCCATGCCGCGGCGCCTGATATGAGCCTGACGGAGAATGCCATGCTCACCGGATCGGTGCGTGAGGGGCTGGAAAAGAACGGGTTTCTGGATTGGGCTGCAACCAAGGAATTTGCCGAGCGCATCATCAAGGCTTTTGACGTCCGCACGCCTGGTCCCGGCAATGCTGCGCGCTCACTGTCGGGCGGCAATCTGCAGAAGTTCGTGATCGGGCGCGAAGTGCTGCAGGATCCGGACGTTCTGGTGGTGAACCAGCCGACCTGGGGCGTCGATGCCGCAGCTGCCGCAGCCATCCGCCAGTCGCTGCTGGATCTGGCCGCCAAGGGGGCGGCGGTGATCTGCATCAGCCAGGATCTGGACGAGCTGATGGAAATCTCCGACAGCTTTGCCGCCTTGAACGAGGGCCGCCTGAGCGCCCCGCGCGAGGCTGCGGGCCTGACCGTAGACGAAATCGGCCTGATGATGGGCGGCGCCCATGGCATGGAGGTGGCGCATGTTTGACCCCGCCCGCAGTTATTTCACCTCCCCTCTCGGCGGCAAAGCGGTCTGCCGGGCAAAGGGCGGGAGTATTTTTGGAAAGATGAAACAGGGAGCCGCTACATGATCCGGCTTGAGAAACGGCCGCAGCCGTCGCGCGCCTGGTCGATGGCGACGCCGCTGGTGGCGGTGCTGGCGACGATGCTGTTTGGCGGGCTGTTGTTTGCAGCCCTTGGCAAACCGCCGGTGGAGGCGATCCGCACCATTTTCTGGGAACCGCTGTTTGGCGAGTTCTCCTTTTACTACCGCCCGCAGCTCTTGGTGAAAGGCGCACCGCTGGTGCTGATCGCCATCGGCCTGTCGCTGGGTTTCCGCGCTGGGATCTGGAACATCGGTGCCGAGGGCCAGTACATCATGGGCGCCATCTTTGGCGCCGGGGCCGGCCTGGCCTTCTATCCTTCCGAATCCTTCCTCATTTTCCCCTTCATGGTCCTCGCAGGCGCCTTTGGCGGCTGGCTCTGGGCGATGATCCCGGCGGTGCTGAAAACCCGCTTTGGCACCAATGAGATCCTGGTGTCGCTGATGCTGGTCTATGTGGCCGAGCAGTTCCTCGCCTCGGTCTCATTGGGGCTGCTGAAGAACCCGGAGGGATTTGGCTTTCCCGGATCGCGCAACCTGCAGTCCTGGGACGCCGCCCATAACGCTGAGCTGATCGCGGGCAGCGGCATGCACTGGGGCGTGGTGGCGGCGCTGATTGCGGTGATCTTTGCCTATGTGCTGCTGAACCGCCACATGACCGGCTACCACATCCGCCTGACCGGCGAGGCGCCGCGCGCGGCCAAGTTTGCCGGCGTGAACCCCACCCGGCTGGTGCTGTTCTGCCTTGGCACCTCTGGCGCTTTGGCCGGGCTGGCCGGCATGTTCGAGGTCTCCGGCCCGTCCGGCCAGGTCAGCATCGACTTTAACGTGGGCTATGGCTTTACCGCCATTATCGTCGCCTTCCTGGGCCGTCTGCATCCTGTCGGCATCTTGCTGGCAGGCGGGCTGATGGCGCTGACATATATCGGCGGCGACATTGCGCAGTCGAACCTGCAGCTGCCCGCCGCGGCCATTCAGGTGTTCCAGGGGATGCTTCTGTTCTTCCTCTTGGCCTTTGACCTGTTGACCAATTTCCGCATCGCAATCGGCAAGCCGGAGGTGGCGTGATGGATCTTTCTGCAATCAACCCGGTCCTGCTCATCGCTTCGCTGATGGTGGCCGCCACCCCGCTGCTGCTGGCCGCCATAGGCGAGCTGGTGGTCGAGAAATCCGGCGTGCTGAACCTTGGCGTCGAGGGGATGATGATCACCGGCGCCATCGCAGGCTTTGCCGTGGCGGTAGAGAGCGGCTCGCCGCTCCTCGGCTTCGTGGCCGCCGCCATTGCGGGCGCCGCCCTGTCGGTCCTGTTTGCTATTCTCACCCAGTTTGCCCAGGCAAATCAGGTGGCCTCGGGCCTGTCTTTGACCCTGTTCGGGCTGGGGCTTTCGGCGCTGTTGGGGCAATCTTATGTCGGTGTGAAACCGCCGCAAATGGGCGATATCCATATCCCGGTGCTCAGCGATCTGCCCGTGGTCGGCCCGATCCTGTTCGGCCATGACATCATCCTTTATTTCGGTATCGTGCTGACCGCAGCCGTCTGGTGGGTGCTGAAATATTCCCGCATCGGACTGGTGCTGCGCGCAGTGGGCGAGAACCACGACGCCGCCCATGCGTTGGGGTACAAGGTGCTGAAGATCCGCCTGATGGCAATTATGTTCGGCGGCGCCTGTGCAGGCCTTGGCGGCGCCTACATCAGCCTGATCCGTGTTCCGCAATGGACCGAGGGCATGACCGCCGGCATCGGCTGGATTGCCCTGGCGCTGGTGGTTTTTGCCAGCTGGAAACCCTGGCGCGCGCTGCTGGGTGCTTATCTCTTTGGCGGGGTCACCGTGGTGCAGCTCAATCTGCAGGCGGCAGGCGTTGCCATTCCGGTCGAGTATCTGGCAATGTCGCCCTATCTGATTACGATCCTTGTGCTTGTTATCCTTTCGGCGGACAAAAGCAGCGCACCCGCCTCGCTTGGCCGCAACTTCCACGCCTCCCGTTGAACATGGGGGGCTTTTCACTGCCCCGGCAGCCCGGGGCCAAAAAGATCCAAACTGGGGAGAAATTGATGAAACTGACCAAACTTCTGACCAGCGCCGCGATGGCGCTTGGCCTGGCCGCAGGCGCGGCGATGGCGGACACCACCAAAGTGGGCTTTGTCTATGTCGGCCCCGTCGGCGACGGCGGCTGGACCTATGAGCACGACCAGGGCCGCAAGGCGGTTGAGGCCGAATTCGGCGATCAGGTCGAAACTGTGTACGTGGAAAACGTCGCCGAAGGCCCGGACGCCGAGCGGGTAATGACCCAGATGGCGCTGGAAGGCGCCGACCTGATTTTCACCACCTCCTTCGGCTACATGGACCCGACCATCAACGTCGCCAAGAAATTCCCGGATGTGAAGTTCGAGCACGCCACCGGCTATAAACGCGCCGACAACGTCTCGACCTATTCCGCCCGCTTTTACGAGGGCCGCGCAGTACAGGGCACCATCGCGGGCCACATGACCGAAAGCAACGTGGTCGGCTACATCGGCTCCTATCCGATCCCGGAAGTGGTGCGCGGCATCAACTCCGCCTATCTCCACGCCAAGAAGGTGAACCCCGACGTCCAGTTCAAGATCGTTTGGGCCTTCACCTGGTTCGATCCTGCGAAAGAGGCAGATGCCGCCAAGGTGCTGATCGAACAAGGTGCCGACGTGATCCTGCAGCACACAGACTCCACCGCGCCGCAGGCCGCCGCACAGGCCGCAGGCAACGTGATCACCTTTGGTCAGGCCTCTGACATGGCGGAATACGGTCCCAAGCCGCGGGTGTCTTCGATCATCGACGACTGGGCGCCCTATTACATCGCCCGCACCAAGGCAGTGATTGACGGCAACTGGGTGTCGGTTGACACCTGGGACGGCATCGGCGCCGGCATGGTTGGCATCGGCGAGATTTCCGATGCGGTTCCGGCGGATGTGAAAGAGGCAGCCCTTGCGATAAAGGCGTCGATCGCCGACGGCTCTTACCATCCGTTCACCGGTCCGGTCAAAAAGCAGGACGGCTCTGACTGGCTGGCTGAGGGCGAGACCGCAGACGACGGCACCCTGGCTGGCATGAACTTCTATGTCGAAGGCCTGGAAGGCGACATCCCGCAGTAAGCGCGCGTCACTCAGAAATGGAAAGGCCCGCCGGTTGGCGGGCCTTTTTCATTCGGTGTCCCCGGCCCCGGTCAGGAACAGCGCACCGGCGCTGCCAGCCGCCGCACCTGCCCGCTATCCCGTTCAGCCAGCGGTGCGCCGGTCACTGCGCAGCCTGAAATCTGCGCGACATAGGCTGTCAGCTCCTGCAGCGCGGCACTGCCGCCAGCCTGCAGCCCGGCCCTGGGCATGCTGATGGCGAACAGCACTGCAAAGCTGCTGCCGTCCACTGTAACGATCCGGAACCGGGTCTGCGCATCCCCCAGGTTGGTCTTTGCCGCATAGGGCGACTTGCGTTCAGACGCCTTGTAGGCAATTGCAGCCCCGGCGGCTTCGCGCGCGGCCAGCCGTGCGCCGCCTGCCTGGAAACCCGCCGAATGGGCCACCAGCCATGGGGCGCCGGTACGGGTCTTGTGCAGGCCCGGGCGCATCGCTGCATGGGGGGCCAGCTCAGCCTCGGCTGCTGCCCGGTAATCTGTGCCGCTTGCCCCGGCCGGCACCCCGGTCTGCCCTCCTGCCTGCGCGCTGGAACCTGCCCGCGTTGCCGACCAGTAATCGGGCTTCTCCGGTCCCGCACAGGCTGCCAGAAGCGCCGCCGCCCCGATCATCAGAAACTGTTTCACGTTTGCTCTCCGTAGCTTTGCGGCCTCTATCCTGACAAGAAAACCGGGCCGCATTATGGCATCCAGACCTGGGCTGCACGAAGGCTGCAATCCGTCTTTCCCTGCCGCGCCCCCTATGCCAAGCTCCGCGCATGACGCAGAATCTGACCACCCCCGATGGCACCCCCGCCAGCCGCTTTGCCTTTGGCTGCATGCAGTTCGGCGGCCGCGCCGATGAGGCGCAATCGGCCGGGATGTATGCCGCCTGCCGCACCGCCGGCATCAGCCACTTTGACACCGCCTGGATTTATACGGGTGGCCGTTCGGAGGAGATCCTGGGCCGCCTGATCCGGGAGGAGCGCGAGCAGCTGCTGATCGCCACCAAGGCGGGCTATACCGGCGGTGCCGGCGCCGCGAATATCCGCACTCAGTTTGACGAAAGCCGCCGCCGGCTGGGGCTCGACATGGTCGATGTGCTTTATTTGCATCGGTTTGATCCGCATACCGACCTGCGCGAAACCATGGACTGCTTTGCGGCACTGAAAAGCAAAGGGCTGATCCGCTATGCGGCGCTGTCGAACTTTGCTGCATGGCAGGTGATGAAGGCGCAGATGGCAGGCCTCGCCTCGGGCACCGCCGTGGACATCCTGCAGCCGATGTATTCGCTGGTGAAACGCCAGGCCGAGGTGGAAATCCTGCCGATGTGCGCTGATCAGGGCATAACCGCCGTCCCCTATTCGCCGCTGGGCGGCGGGCTGCTGACCGGCAAATATGCCGCCGGCGGCAGCGGCCGCATCACCGAGGACAAAGGCTACCGCACCCGCTACGGGCAGGCCTTCATGCATGAAGCCGCCCAAGCCCTGACCGCTCTGGCAGCGGATCATGGAACCGATCCGGCCACTCTGGCAGTTGCCTGGGCCGCAGCGCATCCCAGCCGCCCTGTGCCGATCATCTCTGCCCGCACTGTCCAGCAGCTGCAACCCTCGCTGGCAGCGCTGGATTTTGGTATGGAGCCGGACCTTTACCAAGCAATTGAAGCACTCAGCCCCCGACCCGCACCCGCGACCGACCGGCTGGAAGAACAGGATTAGACCCATGCAGGATTTCATCGTCATCGGCGGCGGCATGGCCGGCACCAGCGCCGCCGCCCGGCTTGCAGACCTCGGCAGCGTTACCCTGCTGGAGATGGAGGACGCGCTTGGCTACCATTCCTCGGGCCGCTCCGCCGCTTTGTTCGAGGAAAACTACGGCCACGGCCCCACCATCGACCTGAACCGCGCCAGCGCAGCCCATTTGCGCGGCGGCGGCTATCTGTCGCCGCGCGGTCTGATGCTGGTGGGGGCCAAGGAGGATGCCGAAGGCTTTGCCCGCGACGTCGATGAGCTGCAGATGGCCACGCTGGAGCTGGACGAGGCCCGCGCCATGATCCCTATCCTGAACCCTGATACCGTCGGCTTTGCCGCCGTCAGCGGCGCGGCCGAGGATATCGACACCGACCGGATGCTGCAGGATTTCGCCAAATCCTTGCGCGCCGGCGGCGGTCAGATCGTGACCAAGGCGCCGGTGAGTGCCATCACACGCACGGCTTTTGGATGGGAGGTCACTGCAGGCGGCCAATCCTATCAGGCCCGCAAGCTGGTCAATGCGGCGGGCGCCTGGGCGGATCAGGTTGCGGCACTGGCAGGCGTGGAAACCATCGGCCTTCAGCCCAAGCGCCGTTCGATGGCGCGGTTGCCTGCGCCGGGCGGGCATGACGTCAGCGGCTGGCCAATGATGATCGGCGTCGGTGAAACCTGGTACGCCAAACCCGACGCGGGCAAGCTGTTGGTCTCCCCCGCCGATACCGATCCGGTGGACCCGCATGACGCCTATGCCGACGACATGGTGCTGGCCGAGGGACTGGCGCGCTACGAGGAGATGGTGACCGAGCCGGTGACGCGGGTCGAAAGCAACTTTGCCGGGCTGCGCAGTTTTGTGGCCGACGGCACCCTGGTTCTGGGCCCGGACCCGGAGCAGCCGGATTTCATCTGGTGCGCGGCCCAGGGCGGCTATGGCATCATGACCGCACCCGCCGCCTCGCAGCTGATTGCCGATCTGACGGCAGGCCGCACGCCGGCACTGGATGCGTCCGCCGTCGCGGCCTTGTCGCCTGCAAGGCTGCGCTGATGCCGGTGCGCTCTGTCCCCGGATCAGCTTCGGTCGCGGCACCTGAGGATGGCAAGCTGTTCGCCCCCGCCGCCGCCCGCAACAGCGATGTGCTGTGCGATCTGCTGGCAGAGGTTGCCCCGCCGCAAGGACGCGCGCTGGAACTGGCCAGCGGCACCGGCCAGCATATCGCGGCCTATGCCGCGCGCCTGCCCGGTCTGATGTGGCAGCCCAGCGAAGCGGAGGCGGTCCGGCTTGCCAGTATCCAAGCCTATGCCGAAGGGGCGAGCCTGGCGAACATCGCCCCGCCGGTGCCGCTGGATGCTACCGCCCCCGGCTGGGGTGCAGATCACCCGGGGCAGAATTTGATCGTGCTGGTCAACCTCCTGCATCTGATCAGCGAAGATGAAGCAGAAACCCTCATCGCCGAGGCCGCCGCCGCCCTCGCCCCCGGCGGGCGCTTTGTGATCTATGGCCCCTTCCTGCGTGGCGGCGAGCTGACCAGCGAGGGCGACAAAGCGTTCCATGCCAGCCTCACCGCCCACGACCCGCAGATAGGCTACAAGGACGATTTCGACACCATCGACTGGCTGCACGGCAACGGGCTGGAGCTGCTGCAGGCGGTCGAGATGCCCGCCATCAATCTGGCGCTGATTGCGGAAAAACCACGCCTCTGATCTGGATCAATGCTGCCCGCCCCTGCGGCCCATAAACCTTCTGAAACTGGAATATATTTCTGAGGGACAGGCAGATGGACTGGCACGGCAAACTGAATGAGACCCGCAAGGGTCTGCGCAATCTGAACGGCGCCATCCCCGAAGCCGCGCAGGCCTTCGGCGCACTTGGCAAAGCTGTGAAACAGGGCGGTGTGCTGGAGTTCAAGCAAAAGGAATTTGTGGCCCTTGGCATCGCGGTGGCCCTGCGCTGCGAGGATTGCATCGGTCTGCATGTGGAGGCGCTGGTCAAGTCGGGGGCAAGCCGGGCGGAAGTGGGCGACGTGCTGGCGATGTCGATCCAGATGGGCGGCGGGCCGGCAATGATGTATGCGGCCAAGGCGATGGACTGTTTCGATCAGCTGACCCGCTGACCTCCGACGCGGAATTCAGCCCGGAGACCACCTGTTTTCCGGCGGAAATTCCGCACCGGGATTTTATGTGCGCACCTCCCGCAACCCTTGCAAGACCTGGCGGATCTGCTCCAGCGCCGGGTTGTCCGGCAGGTACAGCACCTTGCAGCTCAGTTGGATTGTCGGCGCGTCCTCGACCCTGTGGATTTGTCCCGCCGCCAGCGCCCCCGCCGCCATATAGGCAGGAAAATACCCCATGCCGCCCCGTTTCATCAGATAGCGCAAACCCATCGGCGCGTTACCCAAAACGATATGCTGGCGGCTGCGCTGCGGCAGCACCTGCTGCACCTGCGCCGCATATTCGCTGCCGAACTCCAGGTTGATGAACAGGGGCAATGCGTCCCGACCCAGCCGCAACTGCTGGTCCGACACCAGAACCAGCTCCTCCGGCGGCAGTTCCTCTACCCCCAGCCTTGTGCCTGCGGGAACCTCGTTCACAATTGCCAGATCCAGCAGCCTGCGCGCCACCGCTTCGCCCATGTTGAGACCGTGATCATAGTTCAGCGTGAACGGCACGGTGCCCTGCGCCTGTTCCAGCCAGACGGCCACATCGACCAGCAGAGGATCCCAAACTGACAGCTGCGCCCCCAACCGAAGTGAAACCCTTCCCGCCAGGCTTTCCCGCAAATCGCCGGACACAAACTCCCAGGTCCGCATCATCTGCTCGGCATAGGGCAGAAACTGCCGGCCCGCCGCAGACAGCCGGGTGCCGCCCGGCCCGCGTTCAAACAGGCTGGCGCCCAGCGCCTCCTCCAGCGCCTTGATGCGGGCGCTGACCGCGGTCTGGGTGATGTGCAGCCGCCGCGCCGCGGCGTGAAAACTGCCGGCGGCCTCGATAGCCAGAAAGGTCTCAAAAGCGTTGATCTGCATATTGACCACTATTTCTGCTCGGATCGAGCAAATCAATTCGTTTTTCTGCTTAGTCACGTTTCGCTAGGCTGAAACCCTATCAACCAAAGGACCCGCGACATGCTGGACAAAAGCCACAAGCCCACCTGGACCAGTTTCCAAGACGCCACGCCCGAAGACTGGGCCGCGGTGGAGAAATATGAGGAGGAATACAACGCCGCCCTGCCCGACCGGATTCTGGACGCGATCCGCTCTTTGGACGAGGATTGGACCCCCTACCCGGTGAACCGGTACCAGCACTCGCTGCAGGCCGCGACCCGCGCGCATGAAGACGGCGCCAATGACGAGATCATCGTGGCGGCACTGGTGCATGACACCGGCGACATCCTGTCGCCCTACAACCATGGCGAGCTGTCAGCGGCGATGATGAAACCCTATGTCAGCGAGAAAACCTATTGGATTCTGAAACATCACTGCGTGTTCCAGGGTTTCTATTACAACCATCATTTCGGCGGTGACCGCAACGCCCGCGACAAATACCGCGGCAGCCCCCATTGGGAGGACTGCCGGTATTTCTGCGAAAAATACGACCAATGCGCCTTTGACCCCGAGTATCCCACCAAGCCGCTGGAGTTCTTCGAGCCGATCCTGCGCCGGGTTTTGTCGCGCGGCTGGGGCCATATGGAGCTGGCCGAGACCGCCGGCGGCTGACCGCGGCGGCCCTGCGCCGCGCCCGGCGCGCCACCACGGGGGCCAGGCAGGCCGCGCCGCAGGCGCGGCCTGCCTGGCCCAACGGGAACCTTCGGATTTCATATCCGAACGGTGACGGGCGGGAGAGCAATATCTGCGGCCAATCGGAAAGGCGTCCAGCAAAGGTTCCATAGCCGGATCCGGATTGGGCGCCGGTTCAGGATTTTGGCAGGCAGGCCGTCAGGAAATCCACAAAAGCACGTGTTTTCGGCTCCAGCTGGCGCCGCTCCGCATAGACCGCGCTGACCGGCGTGCCTGCGGGAAGAGAAACAAATTCTGCGAGCAAAGGAACAAGACTGCCATTATCCAATTGCTCCCGGACTGCCCACTCGGGCATCATCACGACCCCGCATCCGGACACCGCCAGCGCCTTCAGAAACGCCAGCCCGTTGGCTTGAACCGGACCGCTGACCGGAACATCGCATGGGCCGTCCGGCGTATCAAACCGCCAGAACGAGGGGCCGGCGGATGTGCGGAACGACAGGCACTGATGCCCTGCCAGATCTGAAGGGTGCGCCGGCGTGCCCTGCGCCTTGAGATAAGCCGGGCTGGCATAGAGCTGCGAGTGGCTATCGAACAACTTACGGGCGACCAGGCTGGAATCCTTCAGCTGCCCCATGCGGATTGCAAGGTCGATCCGGCCTTCCACCAAATCCGCAATGGGAGAGGAAAACAGCAGCTTCACCTTCACCTCCGGATGCCCGCGCAGAAACTCGGGCAGCAGCGGTGAAATCAGGGCCACCGCCAGATCCGGCTCAACCGTTACCGTCAGCATCCCGGCCGGTGCGCCGGTCATACGCGCGATCCCGCTGCGGGCAGCGTCCAGCTCCTCGGCAGCGCGTTTCGCATGGTGGTAATACAGTTCGCCAGCCTCAGACAAGCTCTGCTTCCGGGTTGTGCGCTGAAAAAGCCGCGCCCCCAAGGCACTCTCAAGCTGCTGGATCTGGCGCGCCACCGACGACGGCGCCACACCCAGAACGCGAGCTGCTGCCGAGAAGCTGCCCTCCTCGACCACGCAGACAAACAGAGAGATGCTGGCGCCCTGAATCATTTGTGCAATTTGCGCACAAGTGCTTTGCGATTCAATCCATTTTTGCGGGTTGGTTCCGCCCTCATATTGCACCCGTCCAAGACAATCATTCCCTCAGACAGGAGACATGAGATGACCAAACTGCTGTTTATCAAGGCATCGCCCCGCGGCGATGATTCAAAGTCCACCGCGGTGGCCAACGCCTATCTTGCTAAGCTGCAGGCGCAGGACGCCCAGCTCGAGGTGGACGTTCTGGATCTGTCCGCCGAAACCCTGCCGGACTTTGATGGCAACAAGGTTGCCGCCAAGATGAACATCATCACCGGCCAGGACCAGGATGCATCCCAGCGGACTGCCTGGGACGAGATTACCACCATGGCTCATCGCTTCATCAGCGCCGACATCTACCTGATCGCCTCTCCGATGTGGAACGGCAGCATCCCCTACAAGTTCAAGCAGTACATCGACCTGGTGCACCAGCCCGGCCTGCTGTGGGGTCTTGACCCGGAAAAAGGCTACTTCGGCCTGCTGGAAGGCAAAAAGGCCGTGCTGGCCCTGACCAGCGGAGCCTACGGCCCGAACATGCCTTCGCCCGCCTTCGGCGTGGACCACCAGTCTGCCTACCTGAAGTTCTGGCTGAACCAGGCCGGTGTGGAGAACATCGAAGAAATCCGTTTCCAGCCCACGCTGCTGACGGCGGATCCGGAGGCCGGCTTCCAGGCCGCGGTCGCCGAAGCGGAAAAGCTGGTGTCCTAACGACCGCAGGGGCAGACAGGCCGCGCTTGGCTGGCCGCCACCCCCAGAAAAAAAGCCCCGGCGCAATCGCCGGGGCTTCCTTGTCTCACTGCTCTGGCCTTAGCCGTTCTGGCGGATGGTCTCGTTCTTCGGGTCATAGGGGCTGTCGCAGGTCACAACCGCGTCCCACAGCTTGTCCTGGATCTTGACCTTCAGCTTGGTGCCTTCCACCGCCATCTCGGGCTTTACATAGCCCATGCCGATGGATTTCTCGAAGGCCACCGAATAGCCGCCCGAGGTCAGGCGGCCCACACGGGTGCCATCCTCGGCGTACAGCGCCTCACGGCCCCAGGGATCAGCGTCTTCGGGTCCGTCGATCAGCAGGGTGCAGCATTTCACCCGCACGCCGGTCTCGATCAGCTTTTCCTTGCCGTGGAAATCTTTTTCCAGGTCGATAAAGCGCGGCAGATCCGCTTCGGCCGGGGTTGCGTCGCGGCCCAGTTCGTTGCCAAAGGCGCGATAGGATTTCTCCTGGCGCAGCCAGTTCTGCGCACGCGCACCCACCAGTTTCATGCCGTGCTTCTCACCGGCTTTTTCCAGCAGATCGAACAGGTAGTTCTGCATCTCCATCGGGTGGTGCAGTTCCCAGCCGAGTTCACCGGTATAGGCCACGCGGATCGCGTTCACCGGGCACATGCCCAGTTCGATCTGGCGGGCCGACAGCCAGGGGAAACGCTTGTTGGACAGCGCGGTTTCCGGATCGGCATCGACGATGATCTCTTTCAGCACGTCGCGCGATTTCGGACCGGCAATCGCAAACACGCCCCACTGGGTGGTCACGTCCTGCAGCTCGATACGGCCGAATTCAGCTTCCTTATCCGCGATCGCCTTCTTCAGGAAGTCGGCGTCGTATTCGGTCCAGGCACCTGCGGACACCAGGTAATACTCGTCATCCTTCAGGCGGACGATGGTGTACTCAGTCCGGGTGGTGCCGGCTACGGTCAGCGCATAGGTCAGGTTGATGCGGCCGACCTTGGGCAGTTTGTTGCAGGTGAACCAGTCAAGGAACTGAGTCGCACCAGGGCCTTTGACGATGTGCTTGGTAAAGGCAGTTGCATCGACCAGGCCAACACCTTCGCGGATCGCCTTGGCTTCGTCCACAGCGTGCTGCCACCAGCCGCCGCGGCGGAAGGAGCGGGCTTCCTCGTCAAAGTTGTCGGCGGCGTCCACGGGACCGAAGTAGTTCGGACGTTCCCAGCCGTTGACCCAGCCGAATTGCGCGCCGCGGGCTTTCTGGCGGTCGAACGCGGGCGCGGTGCGCAGCGGGCGGGCTGCCGGGCGCTCTTCGTCCGGGTGGTGCAGGATGTAGACGTGCTCATAGCACTCTTCATTCTTGCGGGCCGCGAACTCGGTGGTCATCCAGTTGGAGGAGTAGCGTTTCGGGTCGAGCGACGCCATGTCGATCTCGGCTTCGCCGTCGACCATCATCTGCGCCAGATAATAGCCGGTGCCGCCTGCGGCGGTGATGCCGAAGGAGAAGCCTTCCGCCAGCCACATGTTGCGCAGGCCCGGTGCCGGGCCGACCAGCGGGTTGCCGTCGGGAGTGTAGCAGATCGGGCCGTTGAAATCGTCTTTCAGGCCGGATTCAGCGCAGGACGGAACCCGTTCGGCCATCGCCATGTACTGATCGGCAATCCGGTCCAATTCCAGCGGGAACAGGTCGGCGCGGAAGCTGTCCGGCACACCGTGCTCAAAACGCGCAGGTGCCCCGCGCTCATAAATCCCCAGGATCCAGCCGCCGCGTTCTTCGCGGGCATAGGATTCATTGTCGGCGTCGCGCACCACGGGGTGCTCGGGGTTGCCTGCTTCGCGCCATTTGACCAGCTCGGGGTCCTTGTCCATGACGATGAAGGTGTGCTCGACCGGGATTGCCGGCATCTTGATGCCCAGCATCTTGGCGGTGCGCTGCGCGTGGTTGCCGGATGCGGTCACGACATGCTCGGCGGTGATCACAACCTTCTCGTCGCTCTCGACCAGGTTGCCGCCCTTCTCCACCATTTTGGTGCAGGTGACTTCCCAGTGGGTGCCGGTCCAATGGAATTCATCAGCCTGCAGCTTGCGAACGATCTCAACACCGCGCTGACGGGCGCCCTTGGCCATCGCCTGGGTCACGTCTGCGGGGTTAATATAGCCGTCCTCGGTGTGGTAGATCGCACCCTTCAGATCAGAGGTCTCGATCAGCGGCCAGCGCGCCTTGATCTCATCCGGGGTCAGCCATTCATAAGGCACGTCGCAGGTTTCCGCGATGGAGGCATAGAGCATGTATTCGTCCATGCGCTCCTGGGTCTGCGCCATGCGCAGGTTGCCGACCACGGCAAAACCTGCGTTCAGGCCGGTTTCCTCTTCCAGGGTCTTGTAGAAATCGACCGAGTACTTGTGGATGTGGGTGGTCGCATAAGACATGTTGAACAGCGGCAGAAGGCCGGCTGCGTGCCAGGTCGAGCCGGAGGTCAGCTCGTCACGCTCGATCAGCATGACGTCTTCCCAGCCGGCCTTGGCCAGGTGATAGGCAATCGAGGTGCCAACGGCGCCGCCGCCAACAACAAGCGCTTTGACTTGGGTTTTCATTCTCCGGCTCTCCAGCTTTGTGAGATTCTTGCCTGCGGTTATGCCCAAGCCGCGCAATCGGCGCAAAATCAGGCCGACGCAAAAACAGCCAAAACCGACCTTGCGCGCCACAGCATACAGGATTTTGATGGAAACCCTGCCGGAAATGGCGTTTTTCTACGCAGCAGAAAGCGGGCCGGCGCCCCCTGTGGTTCCTTGATCAGGCTGGTTTGGGGCTGTCAGCAGTCCGCAACATTGCCGCGGCGGATGCAGACGGGCTGCGGCGCGTCCTCGTTGTTCTGTGCATCTGCAACCTGCTGACCGCCCGAGAGCAGGCTCTTGCCATAGCCGGCCGCCTCGCTCCAAATCGACTGGCCGTCCCCGGCAGCAAGCCCGGCAAGGCTGGTTGCTTCCTTGGCGGCACGGGCGCGGGTAAAGCGGTCCTGCAGAATGGTGCTGTAGTCGGTGGCGCTGAGATCCCCCCAATTCAGCCCCGCGGCACGGGTCTGGATGTAGTAATCATAGCCGATCACCGCCTGGGTGCTGAACACCAGAATGCCCATTGCCTTTTTCAGTCCCATGCCGTTCTCCGGTTTTGCGAAACGCTCCGGCTTCATCCCAATTCAGGACCCGGCGCAGAATTGCGGCAGCTTTCCGGCAATTCAGGGAAGAGTGCAGTGCAATCGCCGCTGTCCGGCCAGGACCCTGCCCTGCCGGTTGCTGCCGCATTCTGCCGGTGCTGATCCTTGGGTGCTGTCTGATGCTTTGATCGTCAGCAGTTAGGAATGGCGCCGCCGCCAAGGAGGCGGAGGCGGGACGGGAGGCTCCTCCCGCACGCTGAACTTTGTCTCTGCGTGCCCTTGCCAAAGGACCCTGTTCCAAAATGCCGGGGGTGTCAGGCCCGGTGGTGACCGCGATCAAGGGGGATCATGACAGAGCGGCTTTAAGATACGCTGAGGCAGGCGTGCGCCGGGGGTGCAACATCTTGGCGCTGCATCCTGTTGCCGCCGTTGCGCAGTGAGTATTTGAGAAAAGATGAAGCGACAGGGCAGTGCTTCAGCTTTTTCTAAATACTCAAAGTCCGCCGTTGATCCAGCATGGTTCGCAGGCGGCTCCTGCGGCTCACATCTCCAGGATCTTGCCCGGATTCATGATGTTCTCCGGATCCAGTGCGGCCTTGATGGCTGCCATATAGCGGGTCGTCTCGCCCAGCTCCTTTTGCAGATAGGGACGTTTGCCCTGTCCGATGCCGTGCTCGCCGGTGCAGGTGCCGTCCATCGAGATCGCCAGATCGTTCAGCCAGCCGACAAAATCATCCGCCTTCTGCCGTTCGATGCCGCTGTCCATATCAATCAGCAGCAGCGCGTGAAAATTGCCGTCGCCCACATGGCCGACAATCGGAGCCATCAGTCCCATGCTCTCGGCTTTGTCCCGCGCGGCGCCGACGCATTCCGCAAGGCGCGAGATCGGCACGCAGACATCGGTCGAGATCCCCTTGGCACCGGGGCGCAGCTGCAGGCTGGCCCAATACATGTCATGGCGCGCCTGCCAAAGTTTGTTGCGTTCCTCGGATGTTGAGGTCGCGGCAAAGTCAAAACCGCTGAATTCCTCGGCGATGGAGGCAAACATGTCCGACTGTTCCACCACGCCCGCGTCCGAACCGTGGAATTCCAGCAGCAGCAGCGGAGTCTCTGGCAGGTCGAGGCCGGAATAGGCATTGGCCGCCCGCACGCTGAGCGCATCCAGCAGTTCGATCCGGGCAACGGGGATGCCGTATTGGATGGTCATCATCACCGCGCGGCAGGCGTCATCCACGGTGCGGAAGGAACAGCGGGCGGAGCGGATCGCCTCGGGGATGCCCTGCAGTTTCAGCGTCAGCTCGGTGATCAGGCCCAAGGTGCCCTCGGAGCCGACCAGCAGGCGCGTCATGTCATAACCTGCCGAGGATTTCCTGGCCCGCTGCGCCGTGCGGATCACGCCGCCGTCGGCCATCACCGCCTCAAGCGCCAGCACGTTGTCCTTCATGGTTCCGTAGCGCACCGCGTTGGTGCCCGAGGCCCGCGTCGCCGCCATGCCGCCCAAGGATGCATTGGCGCCGGGATCGATCGGGAAAAACAGACCCTGATCGCGCAGATAGGTGTTGAGCTGCTCACGGGTGACGCCGGGCTGCACCACCACGTCGAGGTCTTCGGCATGGACGGCGATAATCCTGTCCATCCGCATCATGTCGATGCAGATACCGCCGGCGGGGGCGTTCACATGGCCTTCCAGAGAGGTGCCGGTGCCGAAGGGAATAACCGGCACGCCGTATTCGGCGCAGACCGTGATAATCCCGGAAACTTCTTCCGTAGAAGTGGGGAAGACCACCGCATCCGGAGGCTGATTGGTGATCCATGTGGTGGTGTGGCCGTGCTGATCGCGGATGGCCTGGCCGGTTTGCAGCTGATCGCCGAACCGCTGGCTCAGCGTCTCGACAGCGGCGGCGATCCCGGCCTCGTTGCGGGGCAATGAGATGGCTTGCACCATAATGGGTCTCCTCGGGGTCAGGGCACAGAGCCCGGAACTTCACCTGTTAACCTACGCTCCGAACTTGCAGTTCAGCAATACCCAGAACCCCGTAGCGCTGATGCCGCCCGGCATGGCGGCCGGGCAGTAACCGGCTAACCGCCCAGCGCAATCCCTTCCCGTCTCGGGTCCGCAGCTCCCCTCAGCCCCTCGTCGATTTCAATTGCGTGCAGGCCGGAGGTCAGATCACGGATATTGACCTCATACCCCATGTCTGTCAGCGCCTGTTCCAACCCCTCGGCGCTGGTGCCTGCCTCCAGATCATAGGTGCCGAACCGGTTAACCAGATGCGGCAGAGCCAGTGCCTCTTGGATGTTCATCCCCCAATCCGCCCATGCCACGATGGATTTCGCCACATAGCCGATGATCCGGCTGCCGCCGGGAGAGCCGATGGCCAGCACCGGCTTGCCGTCCCGCAGCATGATCGTCGGCGCCATCGAGGAGCGCGGACGCTTGCCCGGTTCCAGCCGGTTGGCAATGGGCACACCGTCCGCATGGGTGCGGAAGGAGAAATCCGTCAGCTCATTATTCAACAGGAAACCGCCCGCCATCAGACGCGAGCCAAAGGCGTTTTCTATCGTCGTGGTCATCGACAGCACGTTACCGTACTGGTCCACAATCGAGATATGCGAGGTCGAGGGCAGCTCGATCGACTCGTCATCTGCCAGCAGCAGCGCGTGATCGAACTCGGGCGTGCCCGGCGCCGCCTCGGGCAGCGCATCACCACTTTGCAGCAGCCTAGACCGGCTGGCGAGGTAATCCGCTGCCACCAGCCCTTGCGTCGGCACCGGCACAAAATCACTGTCCGCCATGTAACGGCCCCGGTCGGCGAAGGCGAGCCGCGAAGCATCGCCGATCAGCCGCCAGGCCTCGGCACTGTCCGCGCCCAGTTCCGCCAGATCATACTGTCCAAGCATTCCCAGGATCTGCCCCACCGTCAGCGCACCGGACGAAGGCGGCCCCATGCCGCAGGCCTCGAAATCGCGGTAGACGGCGCAGACTGCCGGACGTTCCCTGACCTGATAAAGCGCCAGATCGGTGGCGGACAAAACGCCCGGGTTGCCCTCGGCCGTGTTGACGGTGCGGACGATCTCTGCCGCGATGGGACCGGTGTAAAACGCCCCTGCCCCGCCCTGCGCCAGCGCCCGCAAAGTGGCGGCATAGTCAGGGTTTAGCAGCATAGCGCCTTCTGCGATGGGTTCGCCGCCCGGCAGAAAATACTCCGCCGTAGCCGGAAAACGCGCCAGCCGCTCTGCATCGCCCGCCACCAGCGCAGCCAGACGCGGCGAGACGGCAAAGCCATCCTCCGCCAGCTGGATCGCCGGTTCAAACAGCGACGGCCAGTTGGCGCGCCCCCAGCGCCGGTGCGCGGCTTCCAGCAGCGCAGGTGTGCCCGGCGTGCCAACAGACAGACCGCCGACAACCGCATCAAAGAATTTCAACGGCTCGCCGTTTTCATCCTGAAACAAGATTGGTGTGGCAGCCAGCGGCGCCGTCTCGCGCCCGTCCAGTGTGGTCAGCTCGCCCGTGGCAGCATCATACCAGACCAGGAACGCGCCGCCGCCCAGGCCCGAAGATTGCGGCTCCACCAGCCCCAGCACGGTCTGCACCGCCACCATCGCATCAGCCGCGGTGCCGCCTGCGCGCAGCACGGCAGCGCCGGCCTCCACCGCATGCGGATTGGCGGCGGCGACCATCCAGTTTTCGGCGTCTACAGGCAGGCCCGCGGACTTGGCCTCCAGCGCAGCAGCCACATCCGCCGAGAGCGCCTCAAACCTGCCGGCAGTTGCCCCTTCGGGCGCGACGGCGTCGGCAGCCTCTTGGGCAGCGGCACTGCCCGCGCAGACAATACAGGCCAGAATCAAGTGTCTCATGGAAAAGTCCTTTCTTAAATTCCGGCCCGGCGTGCGGGCAGTTACAGCATCGACGGCACCACCTGATCCGGCGGCCGGTGACCATCCTCGAAGGTCTTGATATTCAACAGCACCTTCTCGCCCATCTCGATCCGGCCCTCGATTGTGGCCGAGCCCATATGCGGCAGCAGCACCACATTGGGCAGCTCGCGCAGGCGCGGGTTGATGTCGGTGCCGTGCTCATAGACATCAAGACCGGCACCGGCGATCTCTTTCGAGCGCAGCATGCGGGTCAGGGCGTGTTCGTCGATTACCTCGCCGCGCGAGGTGTTCACGATCACCGCCGAGGGTTTCATCAGTTTCAGCCGCCGCGCATTCATCAAGTGAAAGGTCGAAGGGGTAGACGGGCAGTTGATCGACAGCACATCCATCCGCGCCGCCATCTGATCGAGGCTTTCCCAATAGGTGGCCTCCAATGCCTCTTCGATTTCGGGACGCAACCGGCGGCGGTTATGGTAATGGATCTGCATGCCAAAGGCCGCCGCGCGCTTGGCCACGGCCTGGCCGATCCGTCCCATGCCAAGGATGCCAAGACGGCGCCCGGCAATCCGCCCGCCCAACAGCGCTGTGGGCGCCCAGCCTTTCCAGTCGCCCTTCTGCATCACGGCAAGCCCCTCGGGCATGCGGCGCACCACTGCCATGATCAGCGCCATTGCCATGTCAGCCGTATCATCGGTCAGCACCCCGGGGGTGTTGGATACCAGAATGCCGCGCTGGCGGGCGGTGGACACATCAATATGATCGACGCCCGCGCCGTAATTCGCAATCAGCCGCAGCCGCTCGCCCGCCTGACCCAGGATCCCTGCATCAATGGTATCGGTGACCGTGGGCACCAGCACATCGGCATCCTTCACCGCCGCGGCAAGCTCGGCCCGGGACATCGGCGCGTCATCCTCGCGCAGGCGCACATTAAACAACTCGCTCAGCCGGGTTTCCACAGGCTCCGGCAACCGTCGCGTAACAACAACACTCAGTCGGTCTCTTGGCACTTGCGCTCTCCCTTGGGCTTTTCATTCCGCACGCCTCCATGGCATCGTGGCGCAGGACGCGGGCGGGCACAAGAACCCAAGCGCAACTCCCTTGCCGCAGGCCGGAAATTTCCCGGCCAGTTCAAAATGGCGGGCAGAAGACCGGAACGAGAGGCTGGGCCTGATCCGGCTGGGCAAAAAGAGGCGAGCAGGCAGTGAAAAATGCGGCAATGGCAATGCGCCATCTGGCAGCGGCAGCGGTATCCTTGGCGCTGGCAGGGGCTGTGTGCGCTGCCGAATCCCGCGGCCCTGTCACCAACCTGCCGCTGCCCCGCTATGTCTCGATGAAGGCCGCCAAGGGCAATGTGCGCCGCGGCCCGTCACTGACCCATAAGATCGACTGGGTGTTCAAACGCCGCGGCATGCCGCTGGAGATCACCGCGGAATACGGCCACTGGCGCCGGGTTCAAGACCGCGAGGGGGCCGGCGGCTGGGTGCATTACGCGCTGCTGTCCGGCGTGCGCACGGTGCTGATAGAAGAAGACATGCTAACCGTGCATGCGCGCCCGGACTCCCGCGCGCCGGTAACCGCCGCATTTGAACTGGGCGTGGTTGCCCGCCTCGGCGACTGCGAAACCAGCTGGTGTGAAATCTCGGCCGGCGGCTACAGCGGCTGGGCACCGAAGAAAAAACTCTGGGGCGTTGCTCCGGAAGAGCTGCGCGAATAACCCCCTTCTCTCGCAATTTTCATCTTTCCCCCAAATACTCCGGGGTGAATTGGGCCGCAGGCCCAAGAGGGGCAGCGCCCCTCTCCCGCCCGCCTCAGGGCCTGCCGCGGCAATCCGCGCGGGGTTCAGATGCGCCAAACCATTGCACCCGCAGCAATCGTGTTCTACATGGGGGCCATACCATTGGCTGCCAGGCCGGGTTCCGCCCATTTTCAGGGCACCGCCGCGGCAGCACCGGAATACCCGAACCTGGCGCGGCCTGTCTGCGCTGACGTCACAAAAGCCTCCGAGATCGCTGAAAGGTTGTGAAACATGGCAGAAAATCAAACCCCGGACATATTGTATACCATTGTAGACGAAGCGCCCGAACTGGCCTCGGCATCCTTCCTGCCGATCATCCGCAAGTTTGCCGCAGCCGCTGGTGTCTCGGTCGGAACCAAGGATATTTCGCTTGCGGGGCGCATCATTGCAGCCTTCCCGGAAGGGCTGACCGCAGAACAGCGCCAAAGCGATGATCTGGCCGAACTGGGCCAGCTGGTGAAAACCCCGGACGCCAATGTCATCAAACTGCCCAATGTCTCTGCCTCGGTGCCGCAGCTGGTTGCCGCTGTCACGGAACTGCAGGGCCAGGGCTATGCCATTCCGGACTACCCGGCAGAACCCGCCACAGACGCCGAAAAAGACATCCGCGCGCGCTTTGATGCGATCAAGGGCTCGGCTGTAAACCCGGTCCTGCGCGAAGGCAATTCCGACCGCCGCGCCGCCAAGGCGGTGAAGAACTTTGCCCAAAAGAACCCGCATTCGATGGGCGCATGGTCCGCAGACAGCAAGACCAAAGTGTCGTCGATGCCGGGCAATGATTTCTATGCAAACGAGAAATCCGCCACCATCACCGCCGCGCAGGCCGGGGACGCAAAAATCGAATTCGTCGCCAAAGATGGCTCCGTCACCGTACTGAAAGACGCCTGGCCGCTGGAAGACGGCACCGTGGCCGATGCGACCTTCATGTCCGCCAAAGCCCTGGCCGCCTTTCTGACCGAGGCGATCGCAGACACCAAAAGTGACGGCACCATGTTCTCGCTGCACATGAAGGCCACCATGATGAAGGTCTCCGATCCGATCATCTTCGGCCACGCCGTCAAGGCCTGGCTGGCGCCGGTGTTCGGCAAATTCGGAACTGAACTGGACGCGCTGGGTGTGAACCCGAACTCGGGTCTGGGCGACCTGCTGGCGCGGGTCAAGGACAACGCAGAGATCATGGCCGCCATCGACGCGGTCCGCGCCGAGCGCCCCGACATGTATATGGTCGACAGCGACAAGGGCATCACCAACCTGCATGTGCCGTCCGATGTGATCATCGACGCCTCGATGCCCGCAGTAATCCGAGCTGGCGGCAAGGGCTGGGATCAGAACGGCAACAAGGGCGACACCAACTGCGTGATCCCCGACCGCTGCTATGCCACGATCTATGACGAGACCATCAATTTCTTCAAAGCCAATGGCGCGCTGGACGTGACCACCGCCGGTGCGGTCGCCAACGTCGGCCTGATGGCGCAGAAGGCCGAAGAATACGGCTCCCACCCCACCACATTTGAAGCGCCCGCAGACGGTACCATCCGGGTGGTTCTGGCAAATGGCGGCACGCTGCATTCGCATGACGTCGAGGCGGGTGACATCTGGCGTGCCTGCACTGTGAAGAAGGCGCCGATCGAGAACTGGATCCAGCTGGCAATGGACCGCCAGCGGCTGACCGGCTCGGAATCGATCTTCTGGCTGGACGCAAACCGCGCCCATGACGCCGAGCTGATCAAATATGTGACCCCGGCGCTGGAAGCCGCTGGCGTTGCTGACAAGTTCCAGACCCTGGCCCCGCGCGAAGCGACCCGCCAGAGCTTGGAGACCATTACCGCAGGCAAGGACAGCATCGCCATCACCGGCAATGTGCTGCGCGACTATCTGACCGACCTGTTCCCGATCCTGGAGCTGGGCACCTCGGCCAAGATGCTGTCAATCGTCAAGCTGATGCAAGGCGGCGGGCTGTTTGAGACCGGCGCCGGCGGTTCCGCCCCGAAACACGTGCAGCAGCTGGTCGAGGAAAACCACCTGCGCTGGGATTCGATGGGTGAATTCTGCGCCCTGGGGGAAAGCCTGAACTTCCTGGCCGACAACAAAGGCAACGCCAAAGCAGGTGTGCTGGGCGCCGCGGCAGAGGACGCCACCCAAGGCATTCTCGACCACAACCGCTCGCCCTCGCGCAAGGTTGGCCAGCCGGACAACCGCGACAGCCACTACTGGTTTGCCCGCTATTGGGCCGAAGCCCTGGCAGCACAGACCGAAGACGCAGGTCTGGCGGCGCATTTTGCTCCCATCGCCGAAGAGCTTGGCGCCAAGGAAGAGCAAATCCTGTCCGAACTGGCCGCTGCCCAGGGCCCGGCAGCCGACATTGGCGGCTACTATCGCCCGAGTGTCGAGCTGAAGGCCAAGGTGATGCGTCCCAGTGCCACGCTGAACGCGATCATCGGCTGATCTTTCCGGACAGTCCGAAACAAAAAAGCGCCCGGGGATTTCCCCGGGCGCTTTTTTGTTTACCTGTGAAGGTTGCCGAATGGATCAGAAATCCTGCCACATGTTCTTGGCCGCATTGCCGCCGGCCGCGGCAACAGGCTGCGCGGCGGGCTGCATGTCCCAGTCATCGTTGCCATGGGCGGACGGCACAGATGCCGGCGTGCTGGCCGCCTGGACCGGAGCAGCTGCCATACGGCCGCCGGGGATTTTGAAGTGCGCCACCAGATCGGTCAGCTTGGAGGCATCGGTCTTCAGCAAATGGCCGGCGGCCGTCGCCTCCTCCACCATCGCCGCGTTCTGCTGGGTGACCTGATCCAGCTGGGTGACGCCGGTGTTGATCTCATTCAGGCCGGTGGACTGCTCCGCCGCGCCCTCTGCAATGCCAGAAACCAGCTGCGAAATATGGGTAACCTGGCTGACGATGCTTTGCAGCGCATCCCCCGCCTTGCCCACCAGATCCACACCGCGGGCCACCTGGCCGGAGCTGTCAGAGATCAGCGTCTTGATCTCCATCGCCGCATCCGAAGACCGTTGTGCCAGCGCCCGCACTTCAGACGCCACCACCGCAAAGCCGCGCCCTGCCTCGCCTGCGCGCGCCGCCTCGACACCCGCGTTCAGCGCCAGAAGGTTGGTTTGGAAGGCAATGTCGTCGATCACCGAAATGATCTGGCTGATCTTGTTGGAGCTTTCTTCGATCTCGGTCATCGCCGACACCGCGCTCTGCACCACTTCGCCGCTGGTGCGGGCCTCTTCTTTGGCCTCGTCCATGGTAGCTTCGACGCTGCGGGCGCCTTCGGCGGCGGATTTGACGCTTGCGGTCAGCTCATCCAGCGCTGCGGCGGTCTGTTCCAGCGTGGCGGCCTGGCTTTCGGTGCGGTGCGACAGGTCATCCGAAGCCTGGCTGATTTCTGCAGCACCGCTGCGGATGCTGGCGGCCGCGGCAATCACTTGCTCAACCGTGGCGCTGAGGTTCTGCGCGGTGGTATTGAAATCCTGGCGCAGCTGCTCGTAATTCTCAGGGAAAACCTCGGTGATCTGCGCGGTCAGGTCCCCCTGCGACAGGGCTGACAGTTTGCCGCTGAGCACGGCCACGACATTGCTGCGCTTTTCATTGCGTTGCTGCTCGGCCTTCTCCAGATCTTTCTGACGGATCAGTGCCTGGCGGAACACATCGAGGCTTTGGGCAATCTCCCCCATTTCGCTGCGCGCATTGGCAGAGGGGATTTCACTGTCGGTGTCGCCATCGGCCAAGGTCTGCATGCGTGACTTGAGACCGTTCAGCGGTCCGGTGACACTGCGGGTGATGAAATAGGCGGCAATCGACAGCGTCACCAGGCTGATGCCCAGAATGATCAGCGCCTCATTGCGCATCAGCGCCACGTCCGATTCGATATCCGAGACATAGGCGCCGGTGCCGACAATCCAGCCCCAGGGTTCATAGGCCTGCACATAGCCGATCTTGGCTTCGATCACGTCGGAATCCGGTTTCTTGAAGTAATATGTAAGCTCCCCTGCCCCATTAGCTGCGGCGATTTTCTCCAGCTCCTGGAACACCTTCATGCCTGTCACATCCTCGTAGGCGCCCTGGTTGGTGCCGTTCCAGGCAGGCACGATCGGATGCGCCTGCACCACCAGATCATGATCAAAGACATAGACATAGCCTGCATCGCCGAAACGCAGAGCGGTGAGCCGCTCTCGGCCGATGTCCCGGGCCTCCTGCTCGGTGAAACGGCCGGATTTCACCCCTTCTTCCAGATCGCGCAGCAGGCTGACTGCGGTGTCTGTGACGTTGTGCAGCTCGGTATAGCGCATTTCATAGGCGTTTTTGACGGATTGTGACAGCAGCAGGAAAGTCAGCACAGCCGTCAGGCTGAGAGCCAGCGCCGCCAGCGCATAGATACGAACAGGCAGACGGTACAGAAAATCGGGGAGTCGGAGCATTAGTGCGGAACCTTCGTTACGTGCATATTGCCAGCAGGTTTAAGCTGCACTCTCTAACAATTTCCTAGCCGGATGCAGCTTTCCGCCGCATTTCGCAAAGTTCATGCCGCAATGCGCCAACGATGCTCTGGGCTGTCACCCGCCAGTGCCTGCCCTGCGGCTGCATCCCAGTCTCTCGGCCCGGCACACAGAACCGGTCCAAGATCCCGCCCGGTCTCTGTACGCGCCAGAGGCGAGGCAGGAAGCCGCAGCGGTGCTGCGCGCCTAGATTCCGGAGGTGCGGATGGTTCCGGACAATGTGGCGTCCGAAGGCCATCAGCTTGGCGTTGTTGGCAAATTGGCCGGGATCATGCCTCTTGGAAGCAGCGGTTGCGAGAGCAGGCAACCGCCGTTGCTTACCGGCACTCTCAGAAACCGTTCAAACGCATCACTACGCCCTGTGATAGAGAATTTTGCTGTAAGTTTCTCGGACCCCGTGCGCGACGATTGAAAGATGCGCGGCATTTCAGGCACGGATTTTGCGGGCATTGATGACATGTGCCGCCCCGACTAATAAGCATTAAATATGCCTATTATTGAATGGGAGGCGATACACCTTAACAAAATGCGCCTTTTCAATGCATATTAATTATGGGAGGAACACTTATGCAGATATCAAAATTCTCAGATTACGCCCTGCGCATCCTGATCCACCTCGCCACGCATGAGGAAGGGTTGATGTCGACCCGCGAGGTCGCGGCGATGCAGAAACTGCCTTTCAATCACTTGGCCAAGATTTCTCAATGGCTGACCCATGAGGCGTATGTGGACTCAGTGCGAGGCCGGAACGGAGGCATGCGTTTAGCGCTTCCGCCAGAGGCAATCTCGATTGGCGCGCTGCTGCGAAAGTCAGAAAGCGGCACCCCCTTGGTGGAGTGTATGAAAGAAGACGGCGGTTGCTGCGTGATGACCCCGGCCTGCGGGCTGCTGCCGATTCTGAACGAGGCGCAAGAGGCGTTTTTTGCCGCTTTGGACAGCCGGACGCTTGAAGATGTGCTGACAGGCAACCGCGGGATGAAAAGTTTAATCCGCGCGCTGGAAGCAGAGCGGGAAGCTGAAAAACAAGCATAATGCAAAAGGTGTCATTGCGTTAAAACTCATTTCTGCCAACACCTTCCTTCGAAGGCTCGAATTTGCGGCACCGGATACAGATCCGTCCAAAACCTGCCCGTCCAAAACCCCAAACGCCATTGAAAAATGCCAGGCCTTGAAGCCAGGATAGCCTGCCGGAAGGGCCAGTATCAGAAGATACATGGCCTTTCGAAAGCGTGGATTTTCTTCAGCTTGGAACTTCTTCAGCATTCCAAAGGACGTAAAGCGTCAGCATACGGATCTGAGCATCGGTCACGCCCAAATCAGACGCCACCAGTTTGCATGTCAGCCCACTGGTCAGCGCGATCCGCACCGCATAAGCGCGGAATTCCTCCGTCCAATTCAGTTCCAGAGTTCGTCTACTTAGGTGCAATAAATTCCATCAAAGGAGCGGTATCAAACCGCAACATGACCAGTGCAAGCCGCGCGATGGGCCGGAGCGCGGGGGTTAATTGCGTCGAGACCAGCTGTGCCGAATGGCAGACCACCGGACATCCGGGCAATCTCCTGCTCGCCACGCGCAGGAGTTTCGATGAGCCCCTATCGCGGAGCGATATAGTGCTTGCTGAAGAAAGCGGAATTGTCAGCCCTTCAGGTTTCGACAGACGGCGCAATTGCAGATCGAATGCCAAATCGCCAATCTCTATGGAGGACGCAGCCTGCGGGGCAGACCGGCTCGTGCGACGGCGCAGGACCGCGCGAACGCGCGCCATCATCTCAGACATCGAGAACGGCTTGACGATGCAGTCATCGGCGCCAATGTCGAGAAGCGCGATGGCCGTTTCATGATCGCCAAGCGAACTCATCATAATGATGGAGGCATCGGAATGTTCGCTGATTTCGCGACAGAATACTTTGCCCGCTGGGCCCGGCATGAGAATATCAACAAGGCACAGATCTGCCTTTTCTTCGGACCAGGCCTGCCGGGCTTCGGGAACATTTGTCCGGTGCCGTGTTACATATCCCGCGCTGGACAATGCGGCTGCCAGATCAGTTCCCAAAGCCTTTTCGTTATCTACGATCAATACGTTTTCGTTCATCTTAACAACACCTGGTTCCATTGGGCTTTGCAGAGAACCGCGATATGCGGGGATAGTGCAGTTGCGCACAAATGCCAGCTTTAGGAGATGAACAAGATGCTGACGCTGAACCGCCTGACGCTGGGCCAACAGCTTGTAGTGTTGGTCATCGGGCTCGTCTTCGCGGTCAGGTCGCCAATGTTATTGTGGCGCGGTTTGCAGATGTCCAACAGACCACCGCGATACAGCAAAGCCAAAACCTGATCTTGGCTGGCCAGGCGTTGCGCGACGTGGCCGCGCTTCCGGAAGGCCAGAGCGCCATGTTCACCCGGGCGCTGTCGAATAAGGCAGTTCAAGTTGAGTGGGGCGAGCTGCGAACACTGCTGAGCGGCGATGCGGGCGTGCCGGTGGATGCCGTTGTGATGACAAAACGGGGGTATCCGTCGCCACCTCCAGTACCGGGAATTGCAGCTGAACGCTCTGCCTTATTGGACATTGGCGAGAGACCGCCCACACTCTTGGCACGGGAAAATGAACCTCATCGATTGCGCCATTAGGTTTTAGAGGAAGCACCAGCACCGCCGGAAAACATGCTGAACCTGTTCCGGTTCCAGCCGCGCACAGAAGTTCACCGGATCGCACTGCGGCACGAAGTGACCGGCCGCTGGCTAACGGTCTATCATTTGCAACGGCCCCCACCGGTGAATGCTGCTTATACGAAGCTGTTCACCACCAGTGTGGTATAGCTCTGTCTGGCAGTAGTTGTTTTGATCATCGGCCGCCGTGTCATGCGGCCATTGTATCGCCTCTCGCGGCAAGCCGCGCGGCTTGGGCGGGGCGAGGTTGCAGAGGTGCTGGTCGTTGATCCCCCCGGGACACCCGGGAATTTATTTTGTCGTTCAACCGTATGAACGAACGCGTGACGCAGACCGTGATTATCAGATCGGGCTCTTGCGCAGCCTTGCTCATAACCTTTTAGGGCCACTGGCAGCGGTGAACCGGTTTGTCGAGACAGTGGCCCAGGATAATACACGCGATCTGATTGAAACGCGGGTGAAAGATGTAGAGACCGTTGTGGAATCGATTATGAAATTTTCACGGGCGGTGATGCGCGACGGGGATTTTCAGTAAGTTGATATGGGCCAGCTGCTTGAAGTGGTCGTCGATGAGCGGGCGGAACTGGGTGAGGATGCAGAAATGGCTGAAGCCGCACCGGTGATCGTGTCTTGCCGTGTGAATGCTGTCCAGCGGTGCCTGTCCAACCTGGTTGAAAATGCATGCAAGTACGGTGGGCAGGCGCGGGCTGCGGTTGTCCAAGAAGGCGATGTAGCGGTCGTGACCATCGACAATTTCGGCCCAGGCATCGCCAAGGAGGATCTTGAGCGGGTGTTCCGGCCGTTTGAGCGTTTGGGGCAGGTTGTGCCCGGCAGCGGGCTGGGACTGGCGATTGTGAAGACAATCGTAGTGGATCAGGGCGGTGCCGTGCGACTGTTGAATCTTTCTGACGTCAGCGCCAATGGGACAGTTTAGGCTGATTTGATAAGATAGGGTTGCTGGCACATCGTAACCACCGAGGAGCGGAGATGAGACAGAAACCCGGAACCAAGCGGAGCCACGGCAAGAAGGTCGTCAAGGAAATCCGCCGTGCCACCCCAAAGCAGTATTCAGCTGAGGAGAAGATCAGGGTCGTCTTGGACGGCCTGAAGGGCGAGGACAGCATTGCAGAGCTGTGCCCCGCGAGGGCATTGCGCAGAGCTTGTATTACAGCTGGTCCAAGGAATTCCTCGAAGCCGGGAAGAAACGCTTGGCGGGCGATACGGCGCGTGCGGCGACGTAGAGCGAGGTCAATGACCTTAGCCGTGAAGCCCGAGATCGAAAGGAAGTTGTCGCTGAGCAGGACCTGAAGTTGCGGCTGCTCAAAAATGCATGATCGCGGATGGGGATGACGGCGAATGAGGTATCCCGCATCTGAGAATCTGGAGAGCATCCGGCTGGTGGAAGGGTCGCACCTGCCGGCCAGGCGCAGGCAGGACAAGCCCGGCATCCCCAGAACGACCTTCTGCCGCTGGTATGATCGGTATTTGTCGGGCGGCCCTGAGGCGCTGGAAGATCGCAGCCCCAGGCCGTCGCGGGTCTGGAACCGCACT